>JAGXSK010000334.1 GCA_018333845.1 Clostridia bacterium
AAGATTTTTTATTGGATGTCCGGGATATTAAGTTTTCTCATTGGCATAACGGGGATAATCCTTATTTTTAGAGGCAGCTTTAGCGGCAGCTGGCTGGTTGCAGCTGCCACAATTCATGGTTTAAGCTCAGTGCTCCTGGTTTCAGCAGTCATTGTCCACGCTTACCTTGGTAGTGCTGCTAATCCAGGAACTTGGAGGGTTTTAATTGATGGAAAGGTATCTGAACAGTGGTGCAGACATCATCATCCACATGCAGATATAGAATATAAGAATAAGGAATAGACCTTCTTGGGGGGATTTGCTGCTAAAGTGTCCAGAATCTGTACATAGTGGAAGTCAAAAAAAGTAGTTTTTAAAAAGGAAACTACTTTTTTTTGTGGAAATAATAATACGGCAAATAGTAATCTTTTCGCACTGATTAACTAATATTACTTTTTGCAGTGAAATCATCATTTATATTATTTCTTTTAAAGTACTTGTAAATAAAGGTTAGATTTAAATGATAAATACTACATGGGAGGGGAGCTTACTTGAAAAGTTTAAAGGTTAAAATTGAGTTATGTGATGGTTGCGGTATCTGTGAATTAACATGTTCCAAGGTCCAATTCAAGGAGGAAAACAGGGAGAAGTCTGCCATCAGGGTAAGTGAGAAAGCAGAGGGATACGAAATAAACGTCTGCAACCAATGTGGTGAATGTGTGGAGGTTTGTCCTACCCTGGCGCTCCATAAGAACAAACTGGGGATAATAATGGTTGACAAGGAAAAGTGTGTGGGTTGTTTTGCCTGTATAGGCTTTTGTCCAACCCTTTCAATGAGAATGCATGGGGATTATCTAGAACCTTTTAAGTGCATTGCCTGTGGCAAATGTGCCAGGGAGTGTCCTACAGAAACACTGTATATAGAAAGATAAAAACAGAAGGGAGAGTTAAATTTTATGACCTACAATATAGAAGAAATGAGAAATGCCCGTAAGCTCTTAAAGGAAATGAATTATGACGTTGGCTCAGTAAACAAGGGCTACACAAATCGTACTCTATATATTAACCTATCGGAAAATAAGATTGAAAGCAAACCAGTTACAGAAGAAATTAAGGATAAGTTTATAGGCGGCAGGGGCTTTGGTCTTTATTATTTATGGAATGCTGTTACTGAAAATACTAAATGGAATGATCCAGAAAATGAAATAATCATCTCATCTGGCCCTATTGGCGGCATTACACAATACCCAGGTACTGGCAAATCCCTGGTAGTGAGTTTATCACCTCTAACAGGAATACCAATAGACAGCAATGTGGGTGGGTATTTTGGTCCCTATTTAAAGTTCTCTGGGTGGGATGCCTTGGAGCTTCAAGGAAAGGCTGATAAAGATGTGATAATCTATATAGATGGTGATAATGGCCGTATAACCATTGAGGAAGCACCCCTTGAAGAGGTAGACTCCCATCTTATTGCTGAGCACTTGACGGAAATGTATGCAGACAGTGAATATGACAAGAGAAACATCTCAGTAGTATCAGCAGGCAAGGGAGCCGAGAATTCCCTTATTGGTTTATTGAATTTTTCTTTCTGGGATCTTAAAAGAAATGCACTTAGAATCAAGCAGGCCGGTCGGGGTGGAATTGGAACAGTCTTTAGAGACAAGAAAGTCAAGGCAATAGTTGTTAAATTCTCCAATACAAAGGGAGATTCTAATAAGCCAGCCGACAGGCAAAAGGTAGCCAAGCTAGGCATTAAGCTCCATAAGGAGATTCATGACCTGGATGATAAGCAAAACAGAATGAGAAAGACCGGCACAGCTTATTTGACAGAAATTATGAATGACTATGATCTGCTGCCAACGAACAATTTTAAATTTGGTTCCCATCCAGATGCCCATAAGCTTTCCTCCAAGGAGTTCAGTAAATGGTTCCAACTGAGTGGAAGTGACGGCTGCTGGTTTGGGTGTACATTGGCCTGCTGTAAGGTAGTTCCAGATTTTGAGCTCCTTACCGGTCCATACAAGGGGCAAAAGGTAGTTGTTGATGGCCCTGAATATGAAACTGTTGCTGCTGTTGGTTCCAGCTGTGGGATTTTTGACAGTCAGTATGTGCTGGAATCAAATTTCTATTGTGATACCTACGGAGTAGATACTATCTCCCTGGGTAATATTACTGGCTTTTGTATGGAATGCTATGAGGAAGGAATAATTAATAAGGAGATAACTGGCGGTCTTGAGCTTAATTTTGGCAATAGGGAAGCTGCTCTAGAGCTCCTGCACCAGATGGCCAGGGGGGAAGGCTTTGGTAAAGTTGCTGGCCTGGGTGTGCGCAAGTTAAAAGAAATATTTGTTAAAGAATATGGTGCTGATCCAGAATTCCTGGATGATATAGGCATGGAAAACAAGGGATTAGAGTACTCCATGTACATGCCAAAGGAATCCCTGGCCCAGCAGGGCGGATATGCTTTAACCAACAAGGGACCACAGCATGACGAGGCCTGGTTGATTTTCATGGATATGGTAAATAACCAGCTTCCAACCTTTGAGGACAAGGCAGAAGCCCTCTTCTATTTCCCAATCTTTAGAACCTGGTTTGGGCTGGTAGGCCTTTGTAAACTCCCCTGGAATGACATAGTGCCTGCAGATAACCATACAAGAGAGAATGCCCAAAATGTTCCCGAACACCAGGAAAACTATGTACAGCTCTTTACGGCAATTACCGGCAGGAAAATGGAAATGGCGGACTTGATAAATCATTCAGCACCTGTATACAACTTCCAGAGGGTATTTAACTTTAAGATGGGTTATGGCAGCAGAGAACATGACAAGGCCCCCATGCGCTCCCTGGGACCTGCAACATTGGAAGAGTATTTATCAAGAGAAGAAAGATACGACAAGCAGTTAAAAGAATTAGTAGGTATTGACCCAGAAGGTATGAGTGCAGAAGAAAAGCTAAAAGCCATTAGAAAATATAGAAGAGACCAATATAATACCCTCTGCGATACAGTATATGCCAGAAGAGGCTGGACAGAAAATGCTGTTCCCAAGGTTGAGACGCTTAAAAAGTGGGGCATTGACTTCCCCGATGTTGTGGAAGTAGTTAAAAAGCACCTCTAGTTTTAGCGGTTTTGAAATGGGAAGAAAGATACAGTAATATGAAATTTGCAAGGGTGATATTATGATTAAGGTTAATGGAAGAAATGTTGACTGGGAAGAAGGAATGACAATAGAGACTGTTTTGGAAAAGTACAACTTCACCTACCCGTCCATAGTGGTTAGTGTTAATGGTACGGTGATACACAAGGATAAATATGCTGCCACAGTTATCAATGATGGAGATGACGTCAAGGTAATCCACATGGTTGCAGGAGGATAAGACAAGGGGACGGTTCCTTTGTCTTGTTTTTTGCCATCCATTATGATTGAATTTAGAAAAACGTGGACTTAATAGGGTTGCGAATATATTATTTTATTAGGAGAAGACTATTTGCATATTTACATATGATAGTAGTAGAATTTTAAAGGTCAAGGTGATTTTAAATGGAAAATAAAGAAAAGAAAATTCTCCTGATAACTACTGGAGGTACAATTGCCAGCAAAAAGGACTGGGAGACAGGCAGGGTTCAATCTGGTGTCATTAGTGGGTACAATCTAGCAGCCTTAATACCAGATTGGAAGGATTTTGCCTGCCATGTGGTTGATCTGTTTCAACTGCCTAGTGGTCACCTTAAAATGCTTCATTTAAGGGAGATGGTCCAGACCATCAAGGATGCCTTCCAGGAAGGCTGCTGCCAGGGGGTTGTTTTAACCCATGGTACAGATACCCTTGAGGAAACAGCTTACTTCCTGGATCTAGTACTCCATGGCTGCGGACCCGTAGTATTAACTGGCTCCCAACTGCCTCCAGAGGAAATAGCATCAGATGCCTTGAGAAACCTTAAGGATTCTCTTATAGCAGCCTTAAGTGAGGAGAGTCAGGATAAAGGTGTGCTCGTTGTATTTAACGGTAAAATTTATGCTGCGTCTGAAGTCATCAAGGTGCATACCAGCAATTTAGATGCCTTTGCTGCCCCTGGTTGGGGACCTATAGGCTACCTTGATGAAAGGGAGGTAATCTATAAAAGAGTAGTTAGCAAACGCGCAAAGCTTGCCCTGGGAACGAGCTCAAGGGAACCCAAAGTTTATATAATTTCCTTTGCATTGGGTATGGACGGATGCCTTATAGATAAAGCCCTGGAGGCAGGGGCAGAAGGACTCGTGTTAGAGGGCTTTGGCAGGGGGCAGATACCGCCAGAAGCCGTGGAACAGTTGGAAAAGGCAGTTAAAAAAGGGATACCAGTAGTACTAACTACTAGATGTTACGAAGGCTCAGTTAAGGGTGTTTATGACTATAGAGGTTCTGCAGCCCAGCTTGAAAAGATGGGTGTAATTCTCGGAAAGGATTTGCCTAAACAAAAAGCAAGAATCAAGTTAATCCTTGCCCTTGCTAACAATATGAGTGTTAAGGAGATAAATGAACTATTCTGAGGTCAGTCCATACATGTTGTAGTGAAAGAGATATTTTGTTGCAGAAATAAGATCAAAGGGTCTGTCGGCCTTGAGCCAGCTGATTAAAAGTGCATAAAAACCCCCCACCAGAGCCAGGGCAGCCACCTGGGTATTCTGGGGCGGAATTAAATTTTTTGCTACTGCTTCATTTAGGTCTTCAAGGGTTAACTGGACTAGCCCATCCTGTAAAGCTAAAAGGCGGGTATTGATAAGTGGGCTGGCATTTGGTGCCTGGATAAGCATGAGCTTGGCAAGGCTTCTTTCTTTGATGAAAAGGTCTACACACGCGTCCATTGAAGCCTCAAGCTTACTTAATGTATCAGCTGCTTTTTTTCTTTCTTCTTTAATGTGGGTCAGGAGTTCCTCGTACATTTCCTCCACAAGTGCTTCAAAAAAACCCTCCTTGTTTTTAAAATACAGATAAAAGGTTCCGGTAGCAATTCCTGCAACCCTTGCAATATCCCTCATGGAGGCCTTATGAAAACCCTTTTCTGCAAAAACTTCCTTGGCAGCTTTTATAATAGCTCTTTCTTTATCCTTGAGCTTGCTTTTTGCACTTTTTTGTTCAAATGCTTTCACCTTATACACCACCAGACATTAAAGCTAATATATTAAATATAACTTATTATACCTTAACATGTTATATCTCCTCTAAAATTTTGCACATAGCAATGGGTATTTTTTATTTACATACGTATTAACACGTGCTAAAATTTATTCAAGAGGTGAAAGAAATTGAAAAGACGAGACATAGATAAAAAACTAAAAAGTGGGGGTTGGGTTATAACACCAGGCAAAAAGCACGATATGGCCAAACACCCCAACAAGCCAGGAATTAAAATCCCTCTACCTAGACACAAAGAAATTAATGAGTACACAGCAAAAGGGATCCTTGAAACTGCGGGATTGAAATAAGTCCCACTCTGGGAATCTTATAATAAATACTAAAATAAAATATTAAAGCATGAAAGGTGGTTAGTACTATTATGAAATATGTTTATCCTGCTATATTTACTCCTCTACCAACAGGTGAGTATGATGTTCGTGTGCCAGATCTACCTGGTTGTATTACTTGTGGTAGCGATCTAGCTGATGCTATAGAAATGATCCAGGACGCAATCGCTATGTGGCTATGTGATGCCGAAGATAATAAAGAAACAATTCCAGCCCCCGCTGAAAGTCTAACTGTAGAACATCCTCAGTTTGTGAATTTTATTGTTGCTGATACAGATGAATATCGTCGTGAGTATGATGATAAAGCTGTTAAGAAAACACTTACTATTCCAAACTGGTTAAATTCGAAAGCAGAAAAAGCTGGTATAAACTTCTCTCAAACATTACAAACTGCTCTAAAAAAGCAACTCAATGTTCCTAATCCATCTCGCAGTACCAAAAAGCAGCCTTAGTTAGGCTGCTTTTAAATTCTTTTATTTAGTGAGTTTTACACCTCTAAGTCCAAAATCTGTCTGTCCACTATCAATGCTGCCGCTGGTGGTATATTGAATAAAACGTCCCGATATTTGAGAATGCCCATATGGCGGAGTAAAGACAACTGGATCCAGAATAAAAACGGCAAAGCCCCTGACGGTTACATATTTTGCCCCATTTGGCGGGGTACCTTCAAAAACTGGCACAGTTATAATCCGCGAGCAGCCCTCCTGGTAATTATTATATGTGCAGCCGTGGGTGCAGTTGTTAATTAAATATTCTAATCCCTCTCTAATATGAATGGATGATATGTTACCCGGCTGTGTTTTAATTTTATCTCCTACTTTAATTGTTCCGTCATATCCATATTTCAGGTTTTCTCCAACTTGTGGTGCACCGGCAGCTCCTAACCTGATATAACCGTAGTTGCCTGTTGCACCGCCCTGGGCGCCTTCTTTTAAGACATAATTTTTTCCATACTCCAGGTTAGTATCATAGATGGCCAGGGGCCTTAATCCACTATCAATGGAGGTAATAGGTCCTGAAATGGCAGTTGCTGATGCTTTAACTATTCCTTGATTAAAACCGAAAATCCTCATAAATGTATAATTGACCTGGACCTCCCCTTCTATCTGCAGGGATTTATTTGTTTCAGACACATAAACGTTGATGGTGTCCTTGTTAAACCCATTTTTTTCAATATATGCTTCTGCAGTGTTTATTGCCAGGGTGCTGTCTTCATATAATGACTGGGAGCCTGCCAAAGCTGCAGCATCTACTGCATTTTGAAATTTTGCCTTTGTAATGTATAGCAAGCCACCATCCACGGCCAGTCCGGCAAGCCCACAGACAACCATCATAACCAGGGCAGTCAAGACAATTATTGAGCCCCTTTCTGATTTCAATAGTTTCCCAGGCATATAATCACTCCTTGGCAATTAATTTGGGTTGATAAAAATAATATACTGCTTTCATTAACCAGGCTATTTGAGAACCTACCCCAAAAGGTGTTATAATCTAAATGAAATCTTTAATGAAGTCAAAATTAAGCAGTATTTACAGACACCTTCCTAGAAATAACCTTAACCCAATATGTTAATAATTGCCATGGGGCATGAGTGTCATCTTAATAGGACTTTTTGCCTGTTTTGTGCAGCAAATACCAGTAAATGAGAGAAGGATTCGGTGACTTGGCAGTGAATTTTTTTATAAGTATAGTTCTAGTAAAAAGACCTTACTGGAGGTAGTATTGAGGGAATCTTATTGAAGACAAGATATGGCATAAACCTGTTATCCTTAGGCAAGAACCCCCATTTCGCCATGTAAGTGGCGGTGATTCAGAGAAATTAACTGTTCCATCTGATATGCTTCATATTCCTGGACAAAAAGCCTTTGAAGATAAGAGGCTCCAGGTGTATTATAGAGGTGAAAATAACGGTTTTTAGGAGGTCAAATGTTGAAAGGCAAAATTCTTGTTGTGGACGATGAACAAAATATTCTTGACCTGGTGGTTTATAATTTACAGGCTGCTGGATATAAAACCATTACAGCAGAAGATGGGAAAGAGGCTATAGAAAAGGCTCGTACAGGCCAGCCAGACTTAATTATTCTGGATGTAATGCTCCCTGAAATGGATGGATTCGAGATCCTATCTACTATCAGAAAAGAAACCCAAGTTCCTGTGATCATGCTTACAGCAAAAAAAGAGGAAATTGACAAGGTCCTGGGTCTGGAGATGGGTGCTGATGATTATCTTACCAAGCCCTTTAGCCCAAGGGAACTAACTGCAAGGGTAAAGGCTATTTTACGCAGATCTGGCGAAAGCGAAGCCAAAATCACCCAGGGTATTATTGTAAATGGCAAGCTAAGGATTGATACAATAAAGCATCAGGTGTTTTATGGGGATAAAGAGGTTGATCTAACGGCAAAGGAATTTGACTTGCTAAAGCTCTTGATTACCAGCCCGGGACGGGTTTTCAGCAGGGAGAGCCTGCTTCAGAACCTGTGGGACTATGATTACTATGGGGATACCAAGACAATTGATGTTCATATCAGGCATTTAAGAATGAAAATAGAGGAAGATCCGGCCAACCCTAAATTCATAAAAACCGTTAGGGGAGTAGGCTATAAATTTCAGGAGTAAATAGTATGGGCAAAATATTTCAAGGGATAAAAGGGAGATTAATACTAATTTATATTATCATAATATCCTTCTCCTTTCTTTTACTAGGACTAGCTTTAAAAACTCCATTGGAAAAATACTATATGGAGAACATTGAGCAAAGCCTTTTAACAGAGGCAATTCTAGTAAGGGAATTTTTAGGAGAAGAGGCTTTTTTAGATTCTCCGGATATTGACAGCTTTATAAAACAAGTGGCTATGGATATTGAACCTAGAATAACCCTTATTAATAAAGATGGAAAAGTCCTGGCAGACTCCCATGGATATGCCGGGCACATGGATAACCATATTGATCGTCCTGAGGTTAAAAAGGCACTGGAAACTGGAACAGTTGGGATTTCAACGCGCTATAGCGCAGTTGTTGGGTCGGATATGCTCTATCTGGCCCTGCCGGTACAAAATGACAACCAGATAATTGGAATTGTTAGATTGGCATTATCATTAAGTCAAGTTCAACAAAATATAGATAGAATAGGATATACTATAGGGCTTAGCATACTTATAATAACAGCTATGGCCATCTTGCTAAGTCTAAAGCTTGCTGGAACCATAACAAGGCCAATTGAAGAGCTAAACCACATTGTTGTGGAAATAGCCAGGGGAAACTGGGGCAAGAAGGTGTTCCCGCGAACCACCGATGAAATTGGTAATCTGGCAACGTCGTTGAATTATATGACAGACACCATGCAGGAAAAAATAGGAGAACTTGAGACAAGTAAGGGGAAGTTGGAAGCCATTATCAACAACATGTTAAGTGGTATTCTTGTTTTAAGTCCCCAGGGAAAGCTTGAAATGATAAATCCTTCTGGGAAGAAACTTTTGGGAGTCAGGTGCAAGGATTTTAATAAAAAGCACAGTTTTCAGGTGTTTAGAAATTATGGCCTTAGCACGAAAATTGAGGAAGTACTAAAAAGCGGGAAGTCTGCTAGAAGCGAATTAAAAATAAGCTATCCTTCAGAAAAGATTCTGGAGGCAGATTTGATACCGGTTATTACAAAGGGCAGGCTTTCTTCTTTGATTATAGTAATACATGACATGACAGAGATTAAGGCATTAGAGCAGCTAAAGACCCAGTTTGTGGCAAATGCATCCCATGAATTAAGGACTCCCCTTACATCCATTAAGGGATTTGCTGAAACTTTACTTAATGGTGCCATGGAAGATGAAAAAATACGTGAAAAATTTGTACGCATTATTGATTCTGAAGCTGACAGGCTCATAAGAATTACAGATTCCCTGCTTGACCTGGCAAGGGCAGAGGCAGGCAAATCCACCATTGAAAAGCAGGAGACTTCTCTTAATGCTGTTGTGGATGATACCATATCCAGCATTTATCCAAAAATAGAAAGCAAACAATTAAAGCTTGAAGTGGAAATCCCCAATGAACTGCCAGGGGTTCAGGTGAATAGAGATGCCCTTACAAGAATACTAATTAATCTTTTGGATAATGCCATAAAATATACCATGGATCAGGGAACAATAGGCATTAGGGTCAATATATTGGATAATGAAATAAAGGTAGAGGTATGGGATACAGGTGTTGGCATTCCCCAGGCTGATTTGCCCAGGGTTTTTGAAAGGTTTTACCGGGTTGATAAGGCTAGAACCCGGAATTTAGGTGGCACTGGTTTGGGGCTTTCAATTGTCAAACATCTTGTGGAGGCTCATGATGGTAAAATTGGAGTTAATAGTACCCTGGGCAAGGGCAGCACCTTTTGGTTTACCCTCCCGCTAATTCGAGGCAGGAATTAGTAGATTTTAAATATACTCAAGTGATAGGAGATGTCTTTTTTGAAAAAAGTTAAAGTTCAAGATGCAGTGGGAATGATTTTGTGTCATGATCTAACAAAAATAGTGCCGGGGGAATTTAAAGGCTGTGCATTTAAAAAGGGGCACGTTATAAAAGAGAAAGACATTCCTGAATTATTAAAGCTGGGCAAGGAAAATATTTTCGTATGGGAGCATAAAGAGGGAATGCTCCATGAGGATGAAGCAGCCTTAAGAATAGCCAGGGCTGTAGCTGGAGAAGGGATAGGCTTGTCAGAGCCTTCTGAAGGGAAAATAAACCTTGCAGCTAAACTAAAGGGACTATTGAAAATTGACGTGGAGAGGCTAAACAGGATTAATTCAATAGAGCATATAATGTGTGCTACTATTCATGAAAACCAGGTTGTATGTGAAGGACAATTACTGGCAGGTACCAGGGTTATTCCCCTGGTAATAGAAGAGGAAAGGATACGTTTTGTTGAAGCCATATGCAATGCCAATCCCATTATCAATATTAGACCCATTGATGCAAAAAAGGTGGGGATAGTGTCAACAGGCAGTGAAATTTACCACGGGCGAATAAAGGATAGATTTGGCCCTGTTGTTAAGGATAAAGTTGAAAAGTATAATTGTCAGGTTCTGGGCCAGACAATAGTTGATGATAAGGTTGAGATGATTTTAAAAGCAATTAACGAATATCTAGTGTTAGGTGCAGACATGGTTATAATAACAGGAGGGATGTCAGTAGACCCTGATGACCTTACACCCCTGGCTATTCGCAGCACCGGTGCCCATATTGTCTCTTATGGAGCACCAGTACTGCCTGGTGCAATGTTTTTATTAGCCTATCTCGATGGCAAAACTCCTATCATGGGATTGCCAGGGTGTGTTATGTACTCCAAGACAACGGTATTTGATCTTGTGCTGCCCAGGGTATTAGCTGGCGAAATATTGAGCAAGAACGATTTGTCCAGATTAGGCCATGGAGGTCTGTGCACAACATGTCCCTCTTGTACATTCCCTGCCTGTTCTTTTGGAAAGGGGTAAAAAATAAATGGTTATAGGTCCTAGAATATGGAAAACAGGTATAGCCGTAACTTTATGTATATTTTTGGTCCACTCCTTAAATTTAGGGTCTCCCCTTCTGGCAATAGTGGCTACCATTCTTACCATACAGCCATCAATCACCAAGTCCATTGCTCAAGGCGGCAACAGGGTAGTAGCGACTATTATAGGGGGTCTTATAGGTTTTATAATTGTCAGCTATCTTGGAGATCATCCAATTACAGTAGGTTTGGCTGTTATACTTGCCATAGCTATTTCAACAAGGCTCAAACTTCAGGAAGGCATAGTTATAGCTGCTATAACTGTAGCTGCTGTCATGGTTGATGTTACAGGAGATCCAAAGCTTTATGCCCTCCATCGTCTAATTGAAACCCTGGTGGGCATTGGAGTAGGTGTGGGTGTAAACCTGGTGTTTTCCCCTCCCAACACTGAAAGGAATCTGATTGAGGGATTAACTGACGTCAACCAACATTTAAAAAATCTTTATGTTACTGTATTAAATGGCTTTATATTAAATAATGGATATAACCAGGAAAAGCTTGAGGAGGAAATTAATGAGATAAGGAGTAAACTAGAAGACATCCGCAGGAGAATGTTTGAATTCAAGGATGAAATTGGTTACAGGAAAGTATTAAAAAGCCACCAGGTTAAAAAATATGAGACAGTGGTAACAAGCTTGAATCTTATATTCGAAAGAATTTTGGGAATCTATTATACTGAATTAAATAGATCTCAAAGGAATATAGATCTTGAAGGTACCTCAAAAGAATACAGGGATATCCTGGAGACATTGCAAAAGCTCTTAACTACTACGGTAAGCATGCAGGAAAACCTGCTGTGCTATTTAACCAGCAAAAATGCTGACCTGTGTTTGTACCTGGAAAACTGCGGCCAGCAAAGTGCTGAACTTGTAGAGGAACTTAGATTGCAAATAAATAAGTGGCACCTAATAGATGAAAATAAGAACAATTCCATCTCGCTTATGGAGTTATCTAACATTGGGTATGAAATGGAGCAAATAAATCATCACCTTAAACGCATTACAGATACTTTAAAACAGATTGTTGAAGGGGAAACTGCCAATTCAGAAGAAGGATTTATAAAATGGCTTACAGCAAGGGTGTTCACAAGGAAAAAAGGCAGCTAGTTGAAATTAACTAACTAAATCAAGGTACTACAAACTGCTAATTATTAGATTATTAGATGTCTGCATGCTAAGATGCAGCAAATGAATTATGAGGAAATTTTGAAATTTATCTTTATCTTAAAGGAATAGGTTTACTTTAAGAGAATAAATAAATAATGACAATTTCAATTCATTAAAAAGGGGGAGGGGTACAGGTGAATAAGTGGAAATGTGGTAACTGTGGTTACAGGTTGGAAGCTAAAGAACCTCCAGAACAATGTCCTGGCTGCCAGCAGAAGTGCACCTTTATAGATGACAATTGTTATACTCCAGAATGCGGCTTGATTGAAGACAAGGAGGCATAAATATGTGGAAAATATTCAAGGCTGAAGAGGTTGTTGATTTTGCAGTACAAGTTGAAAAAAACGGCCAAAAGTTTTATCAGGCTCTTGCAGATAAATTAGACAACAGGGAGCTGAGCTTAATTTTTGCCGACCTGGCAAACCAGGAGGGAAAACATATAGTAGATTTTCAAAGGCTCCTTGGTGATTTAAAGGGCATACCGTTAAATGAGAGCTATCCAGGGGAGTATGAGGAATATGTCAAAGGTCTTGCTGAGAGTCATGTTTTTACAAGGGGAGTAGATGAGGCCATCAAAGATATTAAAAGACCAGCAGATGGAATAAACATGGCACTAAGCTTTGAAAAAGACTCGATAATATTCTTTCAAGAGTTAAAAGAACTGGTCTCACCTGGTAATGTGGGCGTAATTAATAACCTCATAGCAGAAGAAAAGAAGCACATATTAAGGCTTATTGAGTTAAAAAAGATGTACAGCTGTGTTTGTTTTGGTTGATTCTTACTTGATTTTTTTTAAGAGTTTTTTTGTCTGCTTAAGCTGATTTAAAAGAATAGGGTTGCTGTTGCTTTTGCTGCCAGTAGATTGCAGCAGCTTTTCGTAGGTCTTGCCTTGTTTTACAAACTGTTCTAGCTTATCCTTGGTTAAACTCATGATTGGTCACCTGCCAAAATGTTTTATGTTATATTTATTACCGTTTTAGTAAAAATTTAACCGAAATATTTATGGAAAATGAAAAGAAAAATTTTTATTTAAAGAAGGATTAAGAGAAGAAGTGTAGAATGATATATTTTATAGAAGTATAACTTAATACCGTATAATTTCTGGTACAATATGTTTAAAAGGGAAACCGGTGAGAGTCCGGTGCGGTCCCGCCACTGTATTGGGGAGTTTTCTTACAGTATGCCACTGGATTGCCTGGGAAGGCGTAAGGAAACGAAGAACCTAAGTCAGGATACCTGCCAGGGAGTTAATTTACGAAAACCTACGGTTGATAGGAGTTTCTTTTAAACAGTCATTTTTCTCCTCAGCTTATTGGTTGAGGAGTTTTTTATTTCCAAACCTAGTCTATGACTAGAGCTCTTCAAAGTTTGGCCGGATCTGTAAT
>JAGXSK010000335.1 GCA_018333845.1 Clostridia bacterium
GGAGGAAAAAGCATTACCCCAAATAATCCTTAAGACTATTGTCTGGGAACATCACGAAAAATCCAAGCCCTAATTTAAAACAAGTTTGTAGGTACTAAGAGCCCGCCCTTGACAGTGAGCCTCTGTCCATAATGGATTACACAGACTTAGCCAGCCACCTCCCCTTTGGGGTGTCTGTGCGGCTAATGAGCCTACCATTATGGACCACTCCCTGTCAAGGGTAAAGTGAACGGGCTAACCTTAGTCTGTAAAAGTGATTATTCACTTTTCAAAGAACAAAATTCTAACTGGAAATTCTAAAGTTTAGGTTTACAAAACATATTATACGAGGAGTATGGGTATTGATGAGAAATAAAATAATTGATTTTTTAAAAAGAGAGTTAATTGGACCTGATCCAGTGTTACCCTTTATTCAGGACAATGGAGAAGAAATTTTATTTGAACCACCTAGAATCAGGTATGGAGCAGGTATCCTTTTTCCGCAGGAAGTAATGACTGAAACTACTGAGAATGTAAATCCAAGTGAAAGAGAATATTTTATTCAGATAGAAAACACTGAAGAAGATGAAACTGATAATACACCAGAGCTTGAGGAAGGTGAAGGCTCCGGTTCAATTGATGAAAGCAATGATGTTAATGATGATATTATCAATTTATCTAATGCCTTTATGCCATCAGCCATGGGATTTAGCTGTTTCCTGGTGCCTCCTCAATATGGTCTAATGTTAGAGGTGTCGGCTGGCTATTACAGGGAAGGGGAATATAAAACTGAAAATAAAGAAGGGAAGATTATTAACCGAAAGGCTTTTTTCAGAGAAAAGATATTTATGAAAGAACTATTACAAATAGACGAGATTCCAAATCCGGCCATGCGAAAAAAAGTTATACCTGTCAAGAACCAGGAGGGCAAAGAAACAGGACTATTAATAGACATACGAGCCAGAAATCATACATATCAAGGAGACAATGAAAGTCAACTATTTACATTCTCTCTAGTAAATGATAAGAAATCATCAGGCACAATTAAAAATGAAGACTGTTTTTTTCAGGTAGAATTAAAGGTTAGCGCAGTGAAACAGGATAAGGTTTTCCAGCAATACCCTGATAAAAAATTTCCAGGTGATGTAACTGAGGATGAAGAATCAATGCAATTACTATACCGTAACAAGAAAACCTTTGCTGTAGGTCACGGATGTGCATCGAATTGGAAAGAGTCTAAAAATGGAACTATTGAAGAAATTAGGACGGAAGTGTTACCTGTTTATGATTTAAAACCTATCCTGCCAGCACATTTTTCTGATCTGGATCTCAAGATGTATGATATGAGTGAACATGGAGAATTCAGTTCCTTGATAAATAATATATCTGCTCTTTGTGATAAGTATGAGGAATGGATAGATAAACAAGATTTTTTCACAGAAAATGAGTTAGATAGTAAATACAAGAAAACGGCCATGAGACATGTAATTAACTGTAAAAAGTGTCTGGCTAGAATGAGAGAAGGAATTGAATTAATTAGAAATGATTTACAGGTTCGCAGATCTTTTCAGCTAATGAACGAGGCAATGCTACTACAGCAACTAAGGTTTAATTTAAAGTTGAGATCTTGGAAAGTAGATCAAGGTGGGTTAAAAGTTGAAACTCTTAATTATCCTCGATTAGAAGATAGTTCAACCTGGCCAGACAAAAAGCTAGGTTCGTGGAGACCATTTCAAATTGCTTTTATTTTAATGAATCTAAAATCTATTGCAAGACCAGAAAGCACCGATAGAGAAATAGTTGATATTATCTGGTTTCCGACAGGTGGAGGAAAGACAGAGGCATACCTTGGATTGACTGCATTCACTATTTTTTTAAAAAGATTGAAAAACAAGCATGATGATGGTACTACAGTTCTAATGCGTTATACTTTAAGGCTGTTAACCTCACAACAATATCAGAGAGCTGCTTCTTTGATATGTGCATGTGATTTAATAAGACAGGCTGATGAAGAAAATCTTGGAAAGGATAGAATTCGAATTGGACTCTGGGTAGGAGAAAGCTTGACTCCTAATCGGCAAACCGATGCAGTAAATTTCTATAATCAACTTAAAAAAGGAGAAACAAAAGAAAATCCTTTTATCATGCTAAAATGCCCATGGTGTGGAGTTCAGATGGGTCCTGTGAAAAATGGTAAAACTATAGAAATCAAGGGATATAAGAAATTTGCTAGACCTTCTAGAGTAACTCTCCAGTGTGGTAATTCCGAGTGTAATTTTTCAAAAGATGACTTTGGTTTGCCATTACAGGTTATTGATGAGGATATCTATTTATCTCCACCAGAACTGATAATAGGAACTGTTGACAAATTTGCAATATTGCCCTGGAAGCCAGAGGCAAGGTCCATTTTTGGTTTCAGACAAAACAGGAGGATTTCACCACCGGAGCTGATAATACAGGATGAATTGCATCTAATATCAGGACCTCTTGGATCCATGGTTGGGCATTATGAGACATTTATATCTGAATTATGTAAAAGTCCTTCTGGAACAAGACCAAAGATAATTGCTTCTACTGCTACAATAAGCAGGGCTAAAGAACAGTGTCATGCCCTGTATAATTGTAAAAAAGAGAATGTCTTTCAATTCCCTCCCCAGTGTATAGATGCAGGTCAATCATTTTTCGCATATGAGGATAAAATTGCAAATGGCAGGATGTATGCCGGGGTACATGCTTCGGGATTGCCTTCTCATGCAACAACCCAGGTGCGTGTAATAGGAACCTTGTTGCAGTCTATAAAAAGTATTGATGTAAAAGACGAGAAAGAAAGAGATTATTATTGGACACTTGTTAATTATTTTAATAGCTTACGTGAACTGGGGCACGCTGCAACACTAATAAGTGCTGATATAAGAGAATATCTAAATGCCATGTGGGCTCGTAAGGGCATTTGTAAAGACAAGGAAAAAGAGATTGATCATAGAAGGTTCATCAACAGGGCCATAGAACTGACAAGTCGTATTTCTAATTCTGAAGTGCCTCATGCTCTACACTCCCTTGAGATTAAATATCCACCAGAAGACGATAACCTTCCAGTTGATGTGTGTCTTGCCACTAACATGATATCTGTAGGGGTAGATGTGCCAAGGTTAGGTCTTATGACAGTTACTGGTCAACCCAAGACTACTTCCGAATATATCCAGGCAACTAGTCGTGTAGGCCGTTCAAAAGATGGCCCAGGACTTGTTGTGGTTATTTATAATGTTAGTAAACCCAGGGACCGTTCACACTATGAGCATTTTTGTTCGTATCACTCCAGGATCTACAGCCAGGTTGAACCTACTAGTGTAACACCTTTTTCGTCTCCGGTAAGGGAAAGGGCACTACATGCATTACTAGTTGGATATGTTAGATATTTTGGTAAGAATAGCAATACATCATCACCACAACCTTTTCCAGAAGCGAAATTGCTTGATGAATTTGGGAAAATCCTGGAAGAGAGAATCAAGGAGATAGATCCCGCGGAACTAGAGCTAACTTTAAAATTGTTAGATTATAGATTGGATGAATGGAAACGATACTTACCACCAAAATATGGAGATTTTTCTCCGCCGAATGAGGAATTACCTCTTATGTACGCTGCAGGAAGCACACCTCACTCAATGTGGAATGATAAAGCATGGCCAACGCCAACGTCAATGAGAAATGTTGACGCTTCATGTGAAGCAAGTGTTATCCGTAACTATCTCGAACTGGAAGAGGAGAGTTAAACATGTCCAATAAAAAAAAATCCATGAGAAGAAGTCAGCTGATATCCCCATGGGGTGTTGGTCAGATGGTTAACTTCCCTGGTGACGAGTCCCTGATGGTCTGTGGTCTTGATGCCTGGGAACAGGTATATCGAAGTGCTAGAAATGGAGTCGAAGAGTTTTTAATTAAAGAGGAAAGATTGGAAAAGAGACTGAATGTCAACCATTTTCGATTACCCCCAGATTTCAGGAAACCAGGTGCTGGAGTACTTAATCCCGGGTTGAAAATACCATGTATTAGATTTCCTCAATGGCACTATTGTCCAAAATGTGGTTCGATGGAGAAACTGTCTATTTACGGGGAAAAACAAAGATGTAGCGGACCTAATTACTCATCTGGAATGTCATGTCATTCTACAAAGCAATATAAAAGGCCATGGTTAATACCAGTTAGATTTATAGTTATATGTAAGACACATGGACATATAGAAGATTTTCCTTTTATGGAATGGGTACATAAAAACAAAACCTGGGATGCTAGCTGCAAGCTTCGTATGCGTGCTGGGCGTAGCAGTAGTAGTCTGTCAGGTATAATGATAAGCTGTAGTTGTGGAATTGAATCAAGGTCAATGGCAGGGGCATTTAACGAGAATTCTCTAGACAAGATAAAAAAATGCAGTGGATTTAGACCCTGGCTGGGAGAGATAGATGATAGAGCAAAACAATGTGGAGCGGATTTAAAAGTAGTTCAAAGGGGAGCTTCTAATGTTTATTTCCCTGCTATCCGGACTTCAATATACCTTCCAAAATGGGATGAAACTGTAGATAGAAAAGTAATTGAGGTTCTTGAAGCTAACTGGGAAAGCCTTACTAGAACTAGAGTTAATGGGGAGCTTAACAAGGATAAATTTGAAATTGTGGCAGAAATGAAAGGTGTTGATGGAGAAAAACTAATAGCAGCAGCCCGAAAAAAGCTCGAAGGAGAAGAAGGCGTTACAACAGAAGATGTTGAAGATTCTGAAGAATTGTATAGAAAATCTGAATATGATGCCATTCTTGCAGGAGTGGGAGGAGATAACCAGGATTTTTTTGTAACAAACAAAAAGGCACAAGAGTATTCTCATGTTATTAGTGAATACTTTTCCAGTATAACGCTCTTGCACAAGCTAAGAGAGACCAGGTCACTGGTTGGATTTTCGAGATGGATGCCTGAAGATGATAAAACTCTTGAAGAGAAAAAAAACAACCTGAAATTGAATGGAAGTATTAACTGGTTACCCGCGATAGTTGTACGTGGTGAAGGAGTGTTTTTCGAATTTAATTCTCATAAATTACATGAATGGGAAGATAAACCTCAAGTGCAGGCTCGTGCCCGGTTATTAATAAACAATTTTAACAAGGCACGAGAGGTGAGGGGACTACCTGAAAAGGTAATTACACCTAAATTTATACTATTACATACTTTTGCACATCTACTTATAAATCAATTTAGTTTTGAATGCGGTTATGGCAGCTCAGCATTAAGAGAAAGAGTATATTGTGATAGCCAGGATACTGATATAACAATGAACGGAGTTTTAATCTATACTGCATCTGGAGATACCGAGGGTTCACTAGGCGGACTGGTCCGGCAGGGGTTACCAGGAAATGTTGAAAACATAGTAATTTCGGCATTGCATGCGGCCAGCTGGTGTTCATCAGATCCGGTTTGTATGGTCAGTAGTGGCCAGGGACCAGATTCATGTAACCTGGCAGCATGTCATGGTTGTTCATTATTGCCTGAGACTTCCTGTGAGAATGGCAATAGATTCCTAGACAGGGCCCTTGTTACAGGTACGAATGACTCTATGGATGCTGGTTTTTTTAATCTTACAGTTAAATAATTGTATTTTATGTTTGTGCATCAGGCTTGAGCATTTTTATTGTTGATCGAAATAATTGGTCCAATTTGATATAATAAGCTGATAAATATAATAATCTTAATTTAGATTTTAAATTCAGGGGAATTTTACTCTTTAGGAGGGTTAAGATTGAAAAAAACATGGGACATATTAGAACATGCTTTTCCGGACTGGGAAATCCACCATACTGGTGGGGGTATATTTGTACTGAGAAAGGATTTTAAAAATAAATTTGGGAATGACATTATGGTAGCGGTATCTGAGGATGTAGCTCTTATCATGAAAAATTATGAAGATAGTGGCAAATTTTTAAGTCATTCTCAGTTTTTAGAGAATGAAACCATATATTGGCAAGATGCTTTTGAGTTAGAAGTATCTATATTAATGAGAGACAAGTCTGAAATAATTATAGCAGATGATGCAAATATTTTTGAGGCCAAGGTATTAGAAGATATAAAAAGTGTGTACATTAAATTGGAAGAAATTATATGGCAGTAATACACGTAGCAAGAGACATTAATAACAGAAAGCCTTGAGAGTTATGGCGTTGACAATTCTTAAAGCTTTATTTTTTGGTATAGTCTCTATAAACTGCTGCCCAAAACACCAGAATCTATACCAGTAAAAATTAGCTATCGCCAACACGCTGGTTATTAGGTGAACAGAAGCATGCACATCCAGAGGTTAGAGCACGTACATTGTGAATGATAAAATAAAGTATACCAAAAATGATCGCATGAAATATACCACCAGAGACATTCAAATATAGAATAATCTCCCAAATCGTAGTATTATGTTAACGTCCTTAAAACTAATACTACAAGGGGGAAAAAGAATGGAGAGGTGGATAATGTACTGCAAAATTCAAAGCATGAGAAGTGAGGGGTTTACCCAACGGCAGGTCGCAAAAATAACTAGGATTAACCGAAATACAGTCAGAAAGTATTGGGACATGATTCCAGATGAGTATGACGAATTAATCCTAACACCATCAAAGAAATCAAGCTTAGAGCAACACAAAGAACAAATACTAACGTGGCTTAGAGATTATCCAGGAGTAACAGCAGCACAAATATATGACTGGCTGCAGGAGAGATATCAGATAACCCTAACAGAAGGAAGTATCCGTAAGTATGTAAAAAAGTTAAGAATTGAATATGACATAAAAGAAAAAGAAGATAAATTAAGAGATTACCAATCAGTAGAAGACCCTCCCATGGGATACCAGATGCAGGTTGATATAGGCATAACAAGTGTATTTGATGTATACAACAGAAAATATAAGAAATTGTACTGCATAGGCTTTGTATTATCAAACAGTAGGCATAAATATGGTGTCTGGTTCGATAGACCCCCTAAAGCACAAGACATGGTGCAAGCCATATATTACTGCTTCGAATGGATGGGCGGTAAACCAAAAGAGCTGGTATTTGACCAGGATAGGCTAATAGCAGTTGATGAGAACTATGGAGATATAATATATACAAAGGAATTTGAAAAGTTTAGGCAGGAAGAAAAACTAAAGATCTACCTTTGCAGGAAAGGAGATCCTGAAAGCAAAGGACGAGTAGAAGCAGTTGTTAAGTTTTTTAAAGGTAACTTTACAAAATACCGTCAATTTATAGATATAAGAACCTGGGAAGAAGAATTTGAAGCCTGGCTAGATAGAACAGGAAATAAAAAGGTACATTCAATAACAAAAAAGATACCGGCAGAAGTATTTGAAATAGAAAGAAAATACCTCACTCCGGTACCTAAGACAAAATTTTCCCTTAATCAAATTATAACCCGAGCTATACGTAAAGACAACACTGTCCTTTATGAAGGCAACAGATATACAGTACCCCTTGGGACATTTAACAAAAATAAAGAAGTATCCATTGAGATTAAAGAAAATGAACTCCACATATATGACCTATTTGGAGACGTGCTCATAGCATCCCATGAGCTATGTAAAGAAAAAGGAAAGCTCATCAGAAACAACCATCACCTTAGAAATAATGAGACAAAAATATCAGAACTCTTAGACCAACTAGCAAAATGCTTTAAGGATTACGATAAAGGCAGATATTTTCTTGAAGAGATTAGGAGGCATAAATCCAGATACATAAGAGATCAGTATAAAATAATAGAAAAGACACTTAATGAGTACAGTCAGGAGGCTGCTTCAAAGGCACTAGACTACTGCTTAGTAAATGAGCTAATAAGTGCAGTGGATTTTAGAGATGCTGCCAGTTATTTTGAAAGTAATAAACCAGAAGAAGTCATACCTTTGCCACCCACAATAGTTAAGCCAGTAATACAATATACTGCTCAAAAAAGAGACATTGATGAGTATACAAAAAAACTATTGGGAGGTAAAGACAAATGGCTGAATTAGCAAATGTAACTAGACTATTAAAAGAGCTTTCTCTTAAAGAGGCAGCAAATAAGATAGATGTACTAGCCGCCGATGCTGCTGTTAATAACATGACACCCCTTGATGTACTAGAAATACTTTTAAAATGTGAACTAGAATTTAGAAATAAAAGCAATATAGAAAAAAGGATTAAAGCTGCAAATTTCCCTTATGAGGCTAGAATAGAAGAATTTGATTTTAGCAATAAAGAACTAGGAATAACAAGAAACCATATGAACCAGCTGCTGGAGCTTTCATGGCTCCAGCAGGCATATAACATCATGTTTCTAGGCCCTCCAGGGCTAGGTAAAACCTTTCTATCAATAGCCCTTGGGTTAAAGGCAATCGATGCAGGCTACAGGGTATATTTTGTAACTATTGATGAGCTTATGAAAATTATTAAGACTGCTGAAATAAGTACAAAATCAAGCCGTAGGCTTAAACAAATAAGGAGCTGTGATCTACTAGTGCTCGATGAATTATGCAAAGCTTCACATAATTCATCTTATGGAAAGTATATTATTATGCAAAGTTGAGAGGGAAACACCCCATAAATACAGGAAAGGTTTGCCCTGAACTTTGCATAATATTTTAAGTTAAATGAATGACTTAAGCCATTCTATCAGTTCTTCTTTCTGACTGTCTGAATAATTTTCAGGAGGAAGCACATTTGGACTAGCTGTTTCTATGGCTTTACGTTTAACTTCAGGGTTCGACCTTGCGTAGCGTTCTGTAGTAACAACAGAGGAATGTCCAAGAAAATCCCGAATATAAATTAGGTTTACACCACCTTCCAGTAGGTGCATACTCTTACTGTGCCGCATGGTATGAGGTGAAACTTTATCGGGGAATAAATCTTGACGGATATTCCGTGCACGATTAACATATTTTGCCAAGATATAGGCAATACCCGCCCGTGTAAGTTTCTCGCCCTTTTTGTTAAAAAACAATGGATGGGTATTACGGACTGCTGCTGTTTTTCTTTTGCAATCATCCATGTAAACATTTATGATAGCTAAGGTCTGCGGCATTATAGGAATAATCCGACTTTTATTACCTTTCCCAGTTAGCCGGACAGTGGCTGGCTTGATTATACGAATATCGCCAAAAGTAAGGTCTGCAATTTCCTGTACCCTTGCCCCGCTATCATAAAGAAGAGTCAGTATAGCCAATTCCCTCCGACCTTCTGCATTTGAACTGTCAGGTAGGCTTAGCAGCAGTTTTAAAGCATCGGCTGAAAAGTAGTTCATGGGTACAATAGGTACTTTTTTGGATTTGATTCCTAAGACTGATGTACAAAGCTCTATATACTCGGGATTTTCCTTCTGGACATATTTATAAAATGCATGAACTGCAGCAAGACGCTGATTTATACTTGCTATGGAATAATGTTTTTCACATTCCAACCAAACGAGAAAACCCTCAATATATTTGCAGTTCATCGTCTCGAAGCTCATTTTTGCCAAAGATTTATGGAGATACTCCTGATACTGAAACAAAAGGATAAAAGTGTCCCTGTACGATTTTATTGTATTACTGCTGTAGCTTGTACGCTCTGGTATATATTTTAAAAAATAGGATGAAAGCAGTTGCTGAAAGTGATTAGTCTTCATTTCTAATCACCCCTGGGAAAACATCCTGGTAGAAATTCTCCATGGTACCAGTAACTGAATCATAAGTTTCTGCCGTCATACGAAGATATTTTTCAGTGCTTTCAATACCTCTATGCCCCAGGTAAGTGCTTAAAACTGGTAAGGCACAGTATATATCCTTTCCTTCTGCCACCATCTTTTCCAATGAATAAACCGAAAATGTGTGCCGGACATCATGAACACGGGGGGGGAGCCGTCTGCCCTGAAGATTCCTGCTTTTCGCATGAACTTCCTGAATTGACAGTATATAGGAGTGCTAGTATACTCACCACCACTCCTGGTCGGGTAGTAATAACCATCATATGATGGTGGAAAGCCCATACGCTGTATATATAATTTGCAGTATTTGTGAAGTGACTTCGACATGGGAAGCAATCGCTGTGTGTTGTTTTTTGTGGCATCCAGAATAATAATCCCATGCTCCATATCAATATCTGTCATTTTTAAACCCAATGCCTCATTTATTCTGAGCCCACATCCCAAAAGCATCCGGAACAGCATGGGGTATATAAGGTGATATGTCGGATATCTTGGGCTGACCGGTATTTCATCAAGTAGTTTGATTAGCCTATCTATTTCGCTGTGTGTAAAAATAAATGGGATGAAATCTGATTTCACTTGTACAAAGTCTGACTCAGGATAAACATAAAAGCTAAAGCCGATCCTATTCATAAAAAGGGCGAACTGGCGAATTATGCTCATTCTCATGTGTTGTGTTTTGACTGATTCCGATCCACGGAGTGCAACATAAGCTTCAACCATCTCTTTTGTAGGGATTAATGAATCAAATGAAAGGCCGTATTTTACAAAGAAGTCATCCATTCCCCTTAAGGCGTAGTAAGCAGATGAACCGATTTTAAATCCAAGGCTACGTTTATAGTCAATATATTTTGGGATGTATTCCTTGAATGGACCTCTGAATACATAAGAAATTTCTTTATTCTTCATATGGCACCTCCAATGCTACAGAACGGAGCTGCTCTATGTCAATAGCAAGATACAAGCGGGTTGTGCTTGTATTTTCATGACCAAGTATTCCAGTTATTACAGGGTAGGGGGTATTGTTTTTTAAAAGATTACTAGCTAAACTGTGTCGCGCAGAATGCAGTCCATGTTTCCGGCCAGTAAATGATATCCCTGCTTTAGTCATGTACCTTGTGATAACGTAATGGAACACATTTGTTGTTGCGTAGGACTCGTAAGGTGCCCGATGTCTGAGAAAAATGTAAGGCAGTTTGCTTTTGGGACGCCCATTTTTAATATAGTCTATCAATGCAAATTTAACATTTTCTGGTAGTGGCAGTTGTATTGGATTCCTTGTTTTCTGCTGGATAAATTCAATCGTATTCTTTTCCCAGTGTATATACTCTAATCTAAGCATCCGTATATCCCCAGCACGTATTCCTAGTTGGATAGCAAACAGAAGTATTAAATAATCCCTTTTCCCAATTATATCGTCACGATCGATATGTAAAAGGATTTTCCTCAATTCGTCCTCAGAATAGTAGGAAGGTAGCCTTTCTGATTTATTAGAGAAAATGACAGGAAATAGCTCCTGAAGAGGTTCAGAAATATATTGTTTATCATGTAAAAATGAAAGGAAGCTTCGCAATGTGAAGAGAATTCCGCTTCTTGTCGACCCGGCATACCCTTTATCTTTTAAACTCTTTACATATGAAAGAATACTATCAGTCGAAAGATGTTCAATATTCTCAATGCCGCAGCTGCTGATATAGTTGAGAAACCGTATTACTTTCATTGTTTTGGACTCCACTGTCCTCTCCGCCAATCCGGAGGTCTGGGAAGCGTTAATGAATAGTTTCATACAATTAGAAAAATTTGAATTGACCTGTTCTCTGGGCTTTTGATGACATTTTAAAATCCGACCATTTTTAGCAAATTCATTAAGCATTTTGACAGTCCGAAGGCGAAATACCTGCTTGTAACTTAATTTTCCACTATTCGGGATGCGATATTCTTGCATTACTACCGCTAGACACGACTCATACGAGAATTGATCGATACCTTGTGAAAGGCATCTTTTCAAGATTACTTTCCAGCTATAATGGTATCTTTTAATGGTACCCTCTGAATAGTCGGAAGCGTGAAGATGGGATTCAACTCTCTGAATAAGTTCTTTCAATGATATAGTTGTTTGGTTTGCCATAAGCAACCTCCTTTTTCTCAACTATATCACAAATTATTATGCAAAGTTCAGGGCAAACCTTTCCTGTATTTATGGGGTGTTTCCCTCTCAACTTTGCATAATAATATACTTTCCATAAGATGAATGGGGATATGTACCTCTGGACAGGGATGGTTCACGCCTCCTTTTCCAAGTCATCTCTGAGTGTTATGAACAAAGGAGTGTGATTATCACTACAAATCTTGAATTTAGCAAGTGGATCAATATCTTTTATGATGAGCAGATGACTGCAGCAATGATTGACCGATTGGTACACCATAGTTATTTACTTTTATTTGATGGATCAAGTCATAGGATTAAGAATTCACTAATGAAAGGCTACAATTAAAAATTCCCTGCTAGGGGTGGCTGCAAATAAGTCTGCATAAACAGGGAATTTTATCTTGCAAAAAACAGGATCTTCAGGGAAGTGAAGTCAAAGCAGTTATGGACGACATAATTGCCAAAGATATATTTACAGCTTCTACCGGTGCAAGTCTGACCGAAATATATGGAGCAAGGATTGTTCAAAGAGATGTTAACCCATTTGACTTACCAGCTTAAAGCAATAAGTTTAGAACGTGGAGAGCAGCTGCACAAGTAAACTTGAAAAACCTACACTAATATATGCATAACAATAAATTTATGGGGACGCTGCACATTGGCGTCCCTTTGTGATAGAAAAGGAGGTGAAATTTCCCATGGAAGAGTTCCTATTTGCCGCATCCAACTTTGGCTTTCCTGTTGTCGTGGCCAGCTATCTGCTGATAAGAATAGAACCAACACTAAAGAATCTGCAGAAATCAATAGCCCTGCTGACCTTTGTTATAGCGAAGCAATCGGAAATAGATATTAAACAGGCACAGCAGATAATTGAGTTTGGGAGGGAAAGTGAGTTTTATAAATAATTACGTTAACCCTTTTAAAAGAATAGGGTATAGTAATTTTTAACCAAGTAAAGTAACTATTTACTAATTAAAGGAAAAAAATGGAGTTTTAAAATATTAGTATTGATTGATATTGGCTCTGTTTCTATTAATAAATAGTGCAGGGCTTTTATTTTATGTAGAAAAAGAAAAAGTTTCCATAAAGGTAGGAATATGCAGACATTTACCGAATTATGTTATTAAAATGACTTTAACCTGTAATGTCTATCCACGTCTGCCTTCTTGCAGTTGGCAATTGTTAATACAAGTATGGGGGTTGGAGGTAATTTGGAAGATAACCATAAGATAGCACTAATTATTGCTTATTATCTATCTAAATTTGATGAGGATGCATTGAAGAACTTAAAATATAGTTCATTCACAAGTGCATTTAAAGATATTGCCTTAAAACTAAAAGTAAAGCCCAACACCATAAAAAACATGCGTGATGAATTTGATCCGTTACACGGAAATAAGCGGGTAGGTTGGTATCAAAGGGATCTAAGGCCAAGCAGACAACAAGTTGTAGAACAATTTCAAGATCTAGATGAACAAGATTTACATGAAATAGTGGTAGAAGTACTGGAAAATGTGCTGTTCAGAGAAACTGTTGAATGCGAAGAATTATTAAAATCTATTACTGAAAATGGTAGGACCAGAACTGGTACTAGTTTTATATTAAGGGGGCCGACTGGTAAAAAGGCAGAAGAGATCTTTATTGAGCAATTCAACCATGGAAATATTCAATTAGCCGGGATGCTATCTGATATGCGCGACAGGGGTTGTGGATATGACTTTGAAATTCATGATAATGATTCAACCTACTTTATTGAAGTTAAAGGTCTTGCTGAACTCAGCGGGGGGATATTGTTTACTAACAAAGAGTGGCAAGTAGCCATGCAGTTGAAAGAAAGGTACATCCTTGCGATAGTAAGTAATATTGTTTCAGAACCAGAAATAGTATTATTGGCAGATCCTGCACGTCGATTGAACGCAACAAAAAAAATTTACAGGCCTGTACAGATAAACTGGACAGTTTCAGCCAGGGAAATATCCAGGGTATTAAGTCCTTGATTAGAAAATGTATCCGAACAAGACAAAAACGGATTTAAAGCTACTTCAAGATGTGTTAACTGGCAAGGGAGCATACATTCTCGCAATAGAATTTTTGGGCTTATATCCTGATATTTGATCAACATCATAGAAAATTCTGTTAGCATTTGGAGATATGGATTAATTAAACTTGCAGAAAGTAACTATAACCTAAAGATGGTGATAATTTGAAGAAATTTAAGGTAATAGAGTTATTTGCCGGGGCCGGGGGATTCTCCCACGGTTTCAAAAGATTTCAAAATAATGGCTATTATCCTTTCGAGTTAATTGCAGCAGTAGAAATTGACCGGAATGCTGCAAATACTCTGATATCTGCAATGGTCAGGCAGGGTATAACCAGGGAAGAAGCAGAAAGAAGAGTTATTTGTGAAGATATTACCAAAAAAGGTACAAAAAAGGCCCTGTATGATTTATGTCCAGAGGTAGATGTTATTATTGGAGGGCCACCTTGTCAGTCGTTTTCAACTATTGGACCTAGATCTGGTTGTAAAAAGCAACAAGCAAAATTTGCTAGAGATAACCGAGACATGTTGTTTGAACATTATGTTGATATTGTTAAGCATTACAAGCCGAAAGTTATTTTATTTGAAAATGTCAGAGGGATAACATCTAAAACTGATTCTTCTGGGAATAAATACATAGATGTTATTTCTAGAAGGTTTGAGAAACTTGGATATAATTTAAAGTCAGAAAACAACGAAATCAAGACCAAATATATCGTTCTTAATGCAGCGGATTATGGAGTGCCTCAATTTAGAGAAAGAGTCTTCATTATTGGAAATAGTTTAGGTGTGGACAATCCATATCCTAAAAAAACACATTGTCCGAAAGAAATGACAGAAGAGACCGGACTTCTACCTTATGTAACCTTGATGAATGCCATAGGGGATCTTCCTCATGTTTATCCAAAGATAACACTAACACCTCGCAAAAAGGGCCTGACCTTGAAGGATATTGATGAAGAAACTAAACTTAAAATAAATGACCTTAACTTGAAACGAAACAATGGAATTGATCCAGCACCATATCACTGGGATAGATTTTATAGTAAATATAATAGTGGGGAGATTGCCGGGAAAGCATTTCTAGACTTTATTAAGCCAACCCAAGATGATATTATGCTTACTGGTCATGTCGCTAGGGGACAACAAGAAAGTGATATAGAGCTATTTACAACTATGGATGAAGGTATGTCCTCTAGCCATTTATTAAGAAGTAATGACCCAAAACACAAAAAGCTACTTTCTCTTATTAAATATGATATGAGTAGTTTTCTTGATAAGTACAAAAAACTCTCCTGGTCCAAACCGTGCAACACTATATTTGCTCATATGCAAAAAGATGGCAATAGATTTATTCATCCAGATAGTAAACAGGGAAGAACACTAACAGTCAGAGAAGCAGCTAGAATCCAGTCTTTCCCAGATGACTATGTATTTGAAGCAATCGGAAATACCAGATTTAAATACATTGGAAATGCAGTACCACCCCTGTTAGCCATGGCACTTGCCCGATCTATATATAGTGTTTTATGTTGTGAAGAAAGCTAAAGAATAGTATATGGAGTTAGGTAAAAGTGTAGTTTAATGATTGTTCCATTGACATACATGTTTAAGGGTACAGGTAAGACAATTTGGACTTACCGGTTTGCAAATTATACTTGTGAAATCTAACAGACCATAGTTGTGACTTTTAATGTGCTTTTTTTCTTCTGGGAGATTCTGCCTTGCTAGTTCCCAGACTCTAGGATTTCGCCTGATATCTGATGTTACCTCTAATCTATAGAACCTTGCAAAAAACCGTAAAATATTTGCGTCTACTATTTCTATTCTATGTCCATGACCAAAACAAAGAGTCGCCCGGGCAATATAATCACCGACGTGTGGTATCTCTAATAACTGTTCCAGGTCTGCGGGCAACTGACCTTGATAGTAATCAATAATATAATTGGATGCTTCTAGAAGAGCAGAAATACGCCTGTTCATAAATCCCAGGGAATTAACAATTGTATATAATTCACTGGGATTAGCTTTTGCTAGTGATACCGGATCCGGATACTTATTGAAAAATGCAGACCAAACCTTCTGTACTGATTCAGCTCGTGTTCTTCTTAGAAGGATTTCGGTAACAAGTATGGTAAAAGGTGAAATACCTTCATTTCGCCATGGAAATTGTCTACCATTTGTCTTAAACCATTGAGCAAAAAAATATGAAAACATGAGTACCTCCTTGACCTGATTGGTTATGTAGTAGGTTTTTTTATCTTAAAACTAGAATAATACCCATGCTTTTTGATTTCAAGGTTTATTAAATTATTTCTAAAAGCTATAAAAAGTATTCCTGATATACGAGTTTATTGTCCTATTTTGCAGGAAATATATTCTATTTGTAGAAGCGTATTGCTAAAATGGATTTTAAGATGAAACGAGAACAATATGTATATCATTTCAAGGAGCTGGATGAAGTGAACAAAGATAATCTTCAAGAGCTTATAGAAAATAAGTACCCTTTTTTAAATAGAATGAAGCCTATCTGTAGTAACAATCTAGATGAGAAAGCGGAGTTAAACCCTCTTATTAAATCTAGTGTTTTTATTACCCTGGAAGCAATATACAATTCCTCCTTGAACAAAAGAATAGTGATTGTTTTCCCATGTGCTCTTGAGAGTGCGGCGTGGGTTTCTAGTCTAGCAACTCCATGGATAATGAAAAAGGATTTTGAAAATAATGTGGATCTGAAGATTAAAGTTACAAAGGGGCAGAAGGTCCTGCTCAACGGTTGTGTTGTGGAGTATGTTGGAGAAGTTTTTGAGAAATATCTAAATATCACTACTGTCAAGGTAAAGTGCAGTAACGGAAACTATCAGTTTCCCATCGATCATATATTAGAAATTCACCCGATTACAGGAGATAGGCCATTAGATTCAATAGAGAAAATAAAATCGTACAGGTATAAAGAAGCTATTGAAGGCAACTTCGATGAAATTTTAGCAATAAATACAAAAGGGAACAGACAATTCTTCAGTGATAACATTGTACTAGTATCCAAAATTGCTTCAATCGAAAAGTTTATAAATAGTAAATATATAAATGGAAATAGAATTGTTGACTTGTTTCTATGGGGGAAAATTAGTATTACAGGAGAACCTGTTTTAATGAATCAAACTAAATACCAGGCAGATCCATCATGCCTGGTTGCTTCTGATTTTAACAGATTGTATGAGTATTTATCAAATAAAAGAGAACTAGTAAAAGCAGTATGTATTGATGGCGTAGAACAATGTACAAAACAACATCTTGATGTACTGGACTATGTAATAGAGCAGGATATTCCCATAATCGCTATAACTGAGATGTCTGAAGTAGAATATATGAATCATTTTATTGATCGTGATTTTACTATCTGGCACTGGAATAGAAACCTTGTCAAGGAAGCCTACAAATACTATAACATAAACGAGACTTCCCAGTTTCATAGTCTAGATGATAGATTTATTAATTATATTTCTGGTGAGGTTAAAATCATTGAATGTTCATATCCGCTGCTGGAAGATCTATTTAATAAATTAAAAATACTGGACAAACATGTGAAAGAGCTAGAAAATCCGCTAATAGTGGATATTACAGATAAAATTCGATGGGGTGTTTTTTCTATATCTAGATTTTTACACATACCAGATAAAAATTGGGTTGGAAAATATGGAAGTGAAATGCAAGATTACTTTAGTGAACTGGAAGGTCACAAACTATGGTTTAAAAAAGACACGATCGAGTTAATTGAAGACATTATTGATGATTTTTTAAAACTAATTAAATCTCTATTTGTAGAAACAGGGAATAAAATTGAAAAAATTGGTGACCTCTTTTTCTTTTTAGAAGAAGACGAAAGAACCATGATTGTCTTATCAGATGAGAAAAATGCTTTAAGAGCCATGGATTACTGGGAGACAAAAATTCAAAAATCAAAGAGAAACAATATAAAGTTTTCATTTTATGATAGCCTCGAAGACGATATCAAAGGCTTTACACCTCATATGATTGTAGTATGTGGCTGGTTAAACCAAAAAAAAATGCACAGACTTCTGCACTTGTTTCTAACACCAGAGATAAGGCTATTATTTTATCCATTTGAATGTGAGTGGTTTAAGAATGCCTGTAAAAAATGGCAAAAAACGAATGACTTTACAAAAAACAATTCTAAAGTTATAGATATTCTGGGAATCAAATCATCTAAAACCAATCATGAAGATAATAGTTCATCCTTTGATAAAGAGGTCGATTTTCAGGAAATAAGTTTTATTGATGAATTTGAATTAAAACGTAGAGAACAACATTATAAAAGATATATAGCTGGGAACTTGACCAGAGAGGCTATAAAAGCAAAGCAGCTAACATTTTCTAATAAAAGATTTGCTTTTGTTTCAGAAAGTCACAAGTTACTTGTTTTAAGTGATTTTATTATCAAGGACAATCCGCTTATGGAGGATAAAATCCCAAGAAAAACAATAAGTCATATTCGAAACGGAGATTATGTTTTATTCAGGGATTCTGACAGGGATATTATAAGAGAGGTTGCAGATGAAGGCCTGGAGAAAGAAGGACTTGGGCATTTACGAGAGATTTCCGGTTTATGGCAGGATGCTTTGAGGACAAGATTTGGAATGCTTGGAAAGGACTTTAACTTGCTGGCTGATTTTCTCAAGAAACATGGTTGCAAGCGTCACCCAGTAACAATTAAGAACTGGATAATTGATGAAACAATGATAGCTCCAAATGACAAGATTGATAGAAGGATAATAATGGATGCCCTTGGATTACTAGACAAATTTGAATTAATGGAAGAAGCAATTGCCAAAGTGAGAAGTGCCCACTTGCAGGCTTCAAGTTTTCTTATAAGAAAACTAGTTGCAGAGTTACCACAAATAATTAAAATTCAGAAAGAAAAATATGGGTTTACTTCTTGTTCTTTAGAAGTTGATATGGAACACCTCGGAAAAATCTCAATCTTACGTGTTTCTGAGATAGGCGAACAATGGCTTGATATACAGCCAGGTTATGTTAATCGGTTACTAGTAGAAGAGGGGGAGTTGCCTTGGCCAGGATGATACCACCTTTCATATCTCAAGACGTTAAAAGTACTGGTGAGCGACAGATATTTGACTTGTTAAAAAATGACCCGGCAACAAATAGTTGGACGGTGCTGCATTCATTGGGGTTATTGAAACATACAAAAAAACTATATGGTGAGATTGATTTTTTAGTAATGGCACCTGGATTGGGAATTTTTTGCCTGGAAGTAAAATCAGGTAATATCAAAAGAGAGAATGGTTTGTGGAAGTTTGTTAACAGGTATGGGGATGTTACAACTAAAACAAGAGGTCCTTTCGACCAGGCTCAAGAGGGAATGTTTAGTCTTTTAACGGCTATTAAAGATAAATTTGGATATAGAGATAGATTAGCCAGGTTATTATTTGGGTTTGGAGTAATGTTCCCCCACATTTTATATAGTGTAAACGGACCTGATGAGGAGGGTTGGCAGGTATATGATAGAGATTCACGCAGACAACCTGTCAGTATGTATATAAAACAACTTGCGAGGAATACAAGAAAAAAAATGGCACAGGAAGCGTGGTTTGATGATAAAGAATCTATTCCTACAGTTGAGGATATCAAAAAGATAGCAGATTATTTACGAGGTGATTTTGAAAAAATGATAACACCTCGTCAATTGATGAGTGATATTGAAGAACAAATATTTAATTACACCAGGGAACAATATCAGTGTCTTGACCAGCTTGAGGATAATCCAAGATGTATATTTAAGGGAGCAGCTGGGACAGGAAAAACCATGCTTGCAATAGAATCTGCAAGAAGAAGTGTACTATCCTGTGAAAGCGTATTGTTAGTCTGCTTCAACACATTACTTGGGAAGTGGATGACCAGTCAATTTGATAATATTGCAGACAAACAGATATATGTTGGCTCCTTTCATGGCTTTTTAAAGAAAATAGCATCCCAGTCAGTTGTTGAAACAGGTATAGACAAGGATGAATATTTTAAATATGAGTTACCTATCAGGGCGCTTGAATCTATAGATGCTGGCTTAATAGAACCTTTTGATAAAATTATTATTGATGAGGGACAGGATTTAATTAGAGGAGAATATCTTGATGTACTGGACGGGCTTTTAAAGGGTGGGCTGGCAGGTGGAAAATGGGAAATATATTGTGATTTTGAAAGACAGGCACTGTATGCAGAAATAGATGAAAAGACCATGTTAGAAATAATCAATTCAAGGGCAAATTATGTAATTGTCAAGTTAACAGTAAATTGTCGCAATACAAAGAATATTGGACAAGAAACAGTACTTGTTTCTGGTTTTGAAAAACCTCCATTCAAGCCAGGTACTATTGAAGGCATACCCGTGGAGTATCATTTTTATCAGGACAAGAAAGATCAAGCGGAAAAAATTCAGGGTGTTTTATCTAGATTAAAACATCAAGGTATCTCCACAAAAGATATTAGTATTCTATCACCCTTTAGATATGAAGAGTCTACTGTTTATTACATGGACCATGGTATGTATAGTATTAAAAATCTTTCCGGAGATCCAGATTACTTTCTATCAAGAAGAACACACACGTTTTCTACCATCCATGGATTTAAAGGTCTGGAAAATAATCATATCATAATTATAGATATTAATCGACTCAATGATGACGAGTTTAGATCAATACTCTATGTGGGAATGTCAAGAGCCAGGGTTGGACTATATGTCTTTGTAGATGAACGGGCCAAGAAGGATTACAGGGAATTAATAAAAAGTCCTGCGGTAATATGTCAATACCCTAAATAATAAAATTGGAAATTTAATTTGCTAATTTTGCTAAAAAAGGGCATGCTTAACAAACCCAGTTTGAGTAGTAAAAAACTGGAAATAACCGAAGGGCAAATTAGGGGGTGTTGACCTAACTATTCACCTTCCTTCTAGGCGAGTAGATTTGGTCGTTACGCAGCAGCGTATCAACCAAACGCACAAGTTTTCTTGCAGTTAAGACGAGTGCTCTTTTATGTTG
>JAGXSK010000336.1 GCA_018333845.1 Clostridia bacterium
ATTCCCATGATAAATGAAGCAGCGTATGCAGTTTATGAAGGGGTAGCTAGTGTTGAGGATGTGGATACGGTCATGACTTTAGGAGCAAATCATCCCATGGGACCACTGGCCCTGGCTGACCTGATAGGCCTGGATACCTGCCTGGCAATTATGGAAGTATTACATGGACAATACGGAGACAACAAATATAGACCATGCCCTCTTTTGAGAAAATATGTTAATGCGGGCTATTTGGGCAAAAAGACAGGCAGAGGGTTCTACAGCTATCAATAAAACTATAATCTGCCCTGTCCCTGATGTGGGGACATTGCCCAAAAAACCAGCCAGGAGAACCGTCCCCCTGGCTTGAAAGGAGGATTTTAATGTATCAAAATATAACTTATACAGTAGAAGATAATATTGGAAATCTAATTATAAATAGACCGAATTCTTTAAATAGTTTAAATAGAGATTCATTGAATGAAATTCTTTCAGTAGTTACTAACCTTTCCGAGGATGTAAGGGTCCTTCTGATTGCAGGGGCAGGGGAAAAAGCTTTTGCAGCAGGCGCTGACATTAAAGAAATGTCCGATTTTTATCCTGAGGAAGCCATGGAATATGTAAAATTGGGGCACAAGGTTTTTAACGCAATTGAGGAGCTGCCAATACCTGTAATAGCTGTAATCCAGGGTTACTGCCTGGGAGGGGGCCTGGAACTGGCCATGGCCTGTGATATTAGAATTGCATCAGAAAGGGCACGTTTCGGTCAGCCAGAGGTTGGCTTGGGTATTATACCAGGCTTTGGGGGAACTCAAAGACTGCCCAGACTTGTTGGCAAGGGGATAGCATTAGAGCTAATGATTACAGGTAGTATAATTGATGCAAAAAGGGCGTATGAAATAGGCCTGGTAAACCATGTGTTTAGCCCAGACCTTTTGCTGGAAAAATCATATGAAATTGCCAATATTTTAAAAGCAAAAAGCTCCAGTGCAATTTCTTTTATAAAAGACTCTGTGAATCAAGGCTCCAATATGCCCATGAAGGAGGCCCTGGCCTACGAAACCGTGCTGTTTGGACTTTGTTTTACAAAGCAAGATTTTAGAGAAGGATTTAAGGCCTATTTTGAAAAAAGGAAGCCCAATTTTAGGTAGCTTGGGTTTGTGATTTTTATACAGATTGTATAATTATTATATTATAAAACCTTGTAGGAGTTTTGGCAGCATTGTAGAATAGTATGTATTGGGGTGAGAGCACCATGGAGTTTCATCTGAATGAAGGTATAGAAAAACATGTATTTTTAAGCATATTAGATGCAATAGATAGTGGCATAACCGTTATAGATTGTAATGGTGTTACCATCTTTTACAATAAGGCTGCCAGTAAAATTGAGGGTTTGGATCCTGAAGAGGTTATTGGAAAGCATCTTTTGTCCATATACCCCAGTCTTAATGAAAACAACAGCTCGCTTTTAACTGTTTTAAAAACCAAATGGCCAGTTTTAGAGCAGCAGCAAACCCTGGTTACACGTACTGGAAAAAGGGCAACAGTTGTCTATTCCACCTATCCTCTTTTCAAAGACGGGGTATTAATAGGAGCATTTGATATTTCCAGGGATATAACAGAGATAAAAAACCTTTCTGAAAGGCTTGTTGACCTGCAGGCCAAGCTCATGGACAGTAAAAAGGGCTCGATGGCTTCTTCTTCAATGGCTTCTTCCCATAATAGTGATTATGCAAGTATCTATACTCTGGATGATATTATTGGTGAAAATCCAAGTATTGTAAAATTAAAAAAGCTTGCTCAAAGGGTTGCCTATAGCCCATCTCCCATACTAATATACGGAGAAACAGGTACTGGCAAGGAAGTCCTGGTACAGGCTATTCATAACGAGGGTGCAACCAGCAGCAAACCCTTTGTTGCACAAAACTGCGCTGCATTGCCTGCTACCCTGTTAGAAAGCATTCTCATGGGTACTGTTAAAGGGAGCTTCACCGGGTCCGAAGACAGACCAGGTTTATTGGAAATTGCCCATGAGGGAACCCTCCTGCTTGACGAAATTAACTCCATGCCCCTGGATCTTCAAAGCAAAATTTTAAGAGTGCTTCAAGAAGGTTCCTTTAGAAGGATTGGTGATACAAAACTAAGATTTGCCAGGCCGCGGATAGTGGCCTGTACAAATGTAGACCCTGCTGAAGCTGTTAAAAACAAACAGCTGCGCATTGACCTTTATTACAGGTTAAATGTTATTTCCCTGTATATCCCGCCTTTAAGAGAAAGAAAGGAAGACATTCCCCTTCTTGTAAGGCATTTTATCAGCAAATTAAATGATAAGTTTCAAGTAAATGTAAAGGATGTCGACGATAGGGTTATGTCAGCTTTTCATTGCTATGACTGGCCTGGAAATGTTAGAGAACTACAGCATTGTTTGGAACATGCAGTAAATGTCATGTCAGGCTCAGTTATAAAATTGGATCATTTGCCTTTTTATTTTACAAGTTACTTTAATAAGAAGAATCTTGTTGAAACCACTGTGCCGCATATTTCTAATTTCAAATCCCTGCCGGAAGCATTAAATTCCATTGAAGGTGCTTTAATTTGGGATGCTTTAACTCAATGCAATTGGAATGTGACACAGGCTGCTTGCATGCTTAAGATTCCCAGGCAAACCCTTCAGTACAAGATGCGCAATCTAGAATTGAATAAGAATAAGAATAAGGGAGGCAGTTTATGAGCCTCTTGATTATGTCTTTATTGATTGGTATTCTTATAGGGTTGAGAAAGATACTTTCCCAGGGATTATTCAGGATTATTGGCAAGCTGACCTTTGCCAGCATACTTTTTATTATAGCTGCTTTAGGTGCAAAAATTACTCTAGATGAAGCTGTACTTAACAGTATTGGAGTTCTTAGTATAAAAGCACTTGTTCTCATGTTTTCAGCAGTTGCCGGCAGTGTAATTGTTGTCTGGTTAATGGAAAAACGGTTAAATCTGTTAGAATGTGACCCAGTAAATGATCAAGAAGACCCTTTGGTAACTAATGATAGCTCCCCAGTTCAAGCAAGTAATTATTCCTTTGTTAAAAGAGTGCTGATAACACTGCTAATTGGAGGCATTTTAGGCAAACTGGTACCCATTGAATTGAAAACATTGGATTTGATAATTACCGTATCTTTATATATTTTATGTTTTGGGGTTGGAACGGAAATAGGAAATGACGAGAAGCTGTTAAAAAGCCTCAGAGGCTTAAGCTGGAAATGTATTCTTGTGCCCTTTGGAGTTTTATTAGGAAGCTCATTAGGTGGTTTTCTAGCCAGCCTGTTTATATCAGTGGATGCTAAAAGTGCCATTGCCATTGGGGCTGCCTGTGGATTTTATAGTGTTGCAGGGGGAGTTCTGGCAAGTCTGGTGGGTTCTGATGTTGGTACAATTGCCTTTTTAACCAATTTTTTTAGAGAAATTGGTTCCTTTTTAATAATCCCTATTTTAGCCACGAAAGTGAGCCCAATATCAGCCAGCACACCTGGAGGGGCAACTGCCATGGATACTACCCTGCCATTAATATTTAAGTCTCTAGGGACAAGGGTAGCCCTTATTGCCATGATAAGTGGTGTAGTTTTAACGATTATTGTTCCAATTTTGCTGCCAATAATCTTATCTTTTTAGATGCACATATGGATGACTTACAATAAGAATTGGCAATTAAATGCAATAGCATGTGCGGGAGGTGACATATTAAGACAACAATGCCAAATAATGAGAATTATCAGAAAAAAGGCAATGCTCAGTGTAAAAATTAAAAATGGGAGGTATGTTTGTGGAACATTATGGTTGGATTTCATTGCTGCCACCAGTGGTAGCTATAGTTTTAGCGATTGTAACCAGAGAAGTTTTACTGTCCTTGACCATAGGTATTATGGTAGGATCCTTTATTATTTATGATGGCAACCTTATGGCAAGCTTTACTGGTACTTTTGACTTTGTTTTTGAAAGTGCTGGAGATCCTGAATGGAATATGCGTACTATTATGTATACATTGTTATTAGGCAGCGTACTTGGTATGCTGACAAAGGCAGGGGGAGCAAGGGCCTTTGCTGACTGGTCAGCACGAAAAATAAAGTCAAGAAAAGGTGCCCAGGGAGTAGCTTTTGGAACAGGCCTTGTGTTATTCTTTGATGATTACTTTAATGCCTTAACGGTAGGTTCTGTTATGAGACCTGTTACTGATAAATTTAGAATTTCCAGGGAGAAACTTGCCTATATTACCGACTCCACTGCGGCACCCGTAGTTATTTTAATGCCTATTTCTACCTGGGTTGCATATATAGTAGGGATGATGGGAGACCAGTTTAACCAGCTTGGAATTGAAGGAAACCCGTTTATGGAGTTTATATACACGATTCCCTATAACTTTTATGCATGGCTGACCATAATCATGGTGGCAGTAATAATTTTTACCAATCTAGAATATGGTCCAATGGCTAAAGCCGAGAAAAGAACACTTACAAAGGGGATATTGTATGAAGAAGGCAGCGTAGCTCCTCCTGGTGATGATCTTAGAAGGGTTGATCCGTCAAACAAGGGAAAAGTAGCAGATATGTTCGTGCCTATTTTTCTTCTGGTCTTTTCTTGTGTTGTCTTCATGATTTATACAGGTGGGTTTTTTGATGGAGGAATTAGTCTAGTAGAGGCAATACAAAATACAGATTCGGTAACGGCCATGGTTTATGGAACCTTTTTGACTGTTGTATTGTCAGCAATATGGTTTAAGGCAAGAAGTGTCATAGGTATTTTGGAAAGTGTTGAAGCGATTATTACAGGAATGAAGGCCATGCTTCCAGGTATATTGATTCTTGTATTGGCGTGGAGCATTGGGGCCGTATCCAAGGAACTTGGTACTGGTATATTCCTCGCAGAAATTGTAACAGAAGCTTTGCCAGGATGGACCCTGCCAATGGTAATTTTCTTTACAGCCTGCTTCATGGCTTTTGCAACAGGTACTTCCTGGGGGACCTTTGCCGTTATGATACCCATTGCTATACCTCTGGCAGTTTTTTCTGATACTTCCATAGCTATTTGTATGGCGGCTTTATTAAGTGGTGCTGTATGGGGTGATCACAGTTCACCATTGTCTGATACCACAATTCTATCATCCACTGGTGCAGGATGCCCAGTTGTAGACCACGTAAATACACAAATTCCTTATTCAGCTACAGGTGCTCTTGCAGCATTAGTTGGTTTTATTGTAGCAGGCATAACCCAAAGTGTGATTATTCCCCTAATTGTTTCAGTTGCTGTTTTAATAGGCTTGATTTTTATTTTCCACAAGTTTAATAAAGATGAAATTGATAAGCTCGACCAGCATATAGAAAAGGTAGATGCTAAAATGTAAAACCATCCTTTTAAAAACCCATGCAGCCAAACAAGCTGCATGGGTTTTTCCCTTATTATTGCTTTTTTATTTTCATATTAGCGTGGCCATAGCAGAAACTGGTATAAAATTTGCATTTGATTAATAGCCATAGAGTTATAGGCAGTTCATTTATTAATATACGTTAATCAATATGGGAGGAAGACAAATGAGACATTACAAAGAGATATCCTTATGGGAAAACATTTCTGATGAACAGTGGAATGACTGGAAGTGGCAGGTTAGCAACCGGATTACTACTGTTCATGAGCTAAAACAGGTTATTCCCTTAAGTGAAGCTGAAGAAGAGGGTGTGAAAAACTGCCTCAAGACCTTTAGAATGGCAATAACACCATACTATGCATTGCTGATAGACAAGGATAATCCCAATTGCCCCATTAGGAAGCAGGCAGTTCCCACTTATCATGAGTTAACTGGATCCAAATTTGATTTAGAAGACCCCCTTGATGAAGATGTTGACTCACCAGTATCCTGTATAACCCACAGGTATCCTGATAGAGTTTTATTTCTTGTTACTGATCAGTGCTCCATGTACTGCCGTCACTGCACAAGAAGGAGAATGTCCGGCACCAATGACAAGGCTAGAAACAGTGAGCAGCTAGCAGCTGCAATTGATTATATAAGGAAAAATAAGGTTATTAGAGATGTAATAATTTCAGGAGGAGATGGTTTGCTGATCTCAGATAGTCTCCTTGAGGATATTCTAAAAGAATTAAGGGCCATTTCCCATGTTGAGATTGTCAGGATTGGCACTAGAACGCCCGTTGTTATGCCCCAGAGAATAACAGCAGAACTTTGCAATATGATTAGAAAATATCATCCAGTATGGGTTAATGTGCACTTTAATCATCCAAATGAAATAACTCCAGAAGCAAAAAGAGCCTGTGATATGTTAAGTGATGCAGGTATTCCCCTTGGCAATCAAAGTGTATTGTTAAAATCAGTCAATGACTGTCCTTTATTAATGAAAAAACTGCTTCATGACCTTCTTAAAATGAGGGTAAGACCTTACTACGTCTATCAATGTGACCTGGCAAGGGGTATTGAGCATTTTAGAACTCCAGTGAGTGCAGGAATTTATATGATGGAATATTTAAGGGGCCATACTTCAGGTCTTGCAGTGCCAGTTTTTGTTGTTGATGCGCCAAGGGGAGGAGGAAAGATACCAGTAATGCCCCAATATTTAATATCCCAATCCCCATCCAAGGTCATTGTAAGGAATTATGAAGGCGGTTTATATACCTATACACAGCCAAAGCATGAAGTTGATCCTGATAAGCCTTGTGAGCATTGTGGTGAGCATCATAATGACTATGATATGGGGCTTGCAAAGATGCTAAATGGCCACGCTGTAGCCATGGAACCTGTAATCAAGGGTTAGAACAAACATATATGCCCAATTACAGGCAATGCTGAAAAATAGGCATTAGAATAAATATTCAAAAAACGTTGTAAATACAGAAAATTTTACATTCAACTAATATAGTGCCTATAATTGAGCATTTCAAGGCATTAGTCATGCATGCATTGTACTATCAAGCCTAAAAAAGCATAACCATGCAAGGCAAGTTTGTTTTATACTACGAGAAGGAAAATGACACATAAAGAAGAAATGTATAAAGTGCGTAATCTAAAGTGTATAAACGTGTATAATTGCAAAGAAGCAAATCAAGGAGGAAACGCAGTGGCAAAATTCACCTTTGAGGAACAGCCTCGCTTAAAACTATTATCCAATGAGGAAATTGCAAAGATTCACGACCAAGCCCTTTGTATTCTTGAAAAAACTGGAGTAAAGTTTGATTCAGGGGAAGCGTTAAAAATCCTGGAAAATCATGGGGCATCTGTAGACTATCCCAAGAAGGTTGCTAAAATACCTGGAAAGTTAGTAGAAAAGGCAATTAAGTCTGCTCCTGAGGAGATTAAGCTATATGATAGAGAAGGATATTTAGCGGCAAATTTATCTGGAAATAATGTTTATTTTGATCCAGGCTCCTGTGCAATTAAAATGATTGAATCGGACGGCATTACCACCAGAAGTTCCCAGAGCCATGACTTGATTAATATATCAAAGGTCAATGATGCAATGGATAATTTGGCCTTACAAAGCTCAGCTGTTACTCCCTATGATGTTCCCAAGGTAATTGGGGACAGCTTTAGACTGTACTTA
>JAGXSK010000337.1 GCA_018333845.1 Clostridia bacterium
CGCCTGGTAAGAATATCTCCCTTTGATGCTTCCGGCAGAAGGCATACTTCCTTTGCTTCGGTGGATGTGATTCCTGAGGTTTCAGATGAGGAGGAACTAAAGATAGATCCTGTTGAATTAAAGGTTGACACCTATCGAGCAGGGGGCGCCGGCGGACAGCATGTAAATAAAACAGATTCGGCAGTTAGGATAACCCATCTGCCTACTGGCATTGTAGTACAATGTCAAAATGAAAGATCACAGCACGCAAACAGGTTGGCAGCAATGAAGATTTTAACTGCAAAGCTTTTTGAATTAAAGCAAAGGCAAAAGGAAGAGGAACTGGTAAAAATAAGAGGAGAACAGCAGGATATAGGCTGGGGCAGTCAAATCCGGTCATATGTGTTCCACCCCTATAGTATGATAAAGGATCATAGAACCGATGTTGAGGTTGGCAATGTAGAAAAGGTTATGAATGGAGATTTAGATATTTTCATATCTGCCTATCTTCATGGTCTAGGGAGCCAAAAGTAGACTCTGGCCTGACAGTAACCAAGGGGGGAAATGGTTCACTGCCCGTCCATAATATGTTAGCCAAAGAGAGGATATATTAGTAAATGTTGTTCAGAAGAAGGTACAAGCATTTAAAAAGGTATAGACAGGTGGCTAATATTCTAGCCAGGCATGGATTTGGATATCTGTTGGACAGGCTCAATCTAACAGATATTTTGCCATATCATCAAAGATTAAAACAAGATTCTGATGAACACAAGGATGCTGAAAAAACCAGGGGAGAAAGATTGAGGCTGGCCCTGACAGAACTAGGAACAACCTTCATTAAATTTGGACAAATATTAAGCACAAGATCTGATCTTCTGCCAAGGGACATAATTATTGAACTGGAAAAGCTCCAGGACAGAATACCGCCCGTATCCTTTGAAAAAGTCAGGGAACAAGTAGAAGGGGATCTTGGAGCACCTATTGAAGAGATTTTTAAATGCTTCCATGAGGAACCAATAGCAGGAGCTTCAATTGGACAGGTTCACAGGGCGTGTTTGAAGGATGGCAAGGAATGTGTGGTTAAGGTCAGGCGTCCTGGGGTTGAGGCTGTTGTTCAGGTTGATCTGGAGATATTGTTTGACCTTGCAAGACTTGCTGAGAGCCGCTCTGCCCTTAGCAGGCATTATCACCTTGTTGAGATTGTGGAAGAATTTGCCTGGGGACTCAAGCGGGAACTAGATTATTTAGTTGAAGGTCGTAATGCCGAACGGTTAGGTAATAACTTTGCCCAGGATGATGACATCAAGGTGCCAAAGGTATACTGGGATTACAGCAGCAGTCAGGTGCTGACACTAGAATATGTGGAGGGCATCAAGCTGAGTAATCTCCAAGAGCTTGACAACAAAGGTTATGACAAAAGAATTATAGCTGAGAAGCTCTCAAAGGCAGTTTTGAAGCAGGTATTACTTGATGGATTTTTCCATGCAGATCCTCATCCGGGAAATATTTTTGTCCAGAAGGGTAATAAAATTTGTTTTATGGATTTTGGTTTAATGGGCTATATTTCTGAGGAAAGAAAAAAGCAGGTTATCAAGCTTGTGTTAGCCCTGGTGAGAAAGGACAGCAGTAAAATAGTAAAGGCCATACTAGAAATGGGCGTTGCCAGCAAAAGTACTGATATAGATAAGCTGAAAAGGGACATGGATATGCTGATAAGCTTATACTATACTGTGCCTCTCAGCAAAATTAACATTGGAGAGGTAATTGGAGAGGTTTTAGAGCTGGCCTTTGCCCACAGGGTGAAAATCCCTGCAGAAATGACCTTAATGGCAAAAACCTTTATTGTATTAGAAGGGGTTCTTAAAGACCTTGAACCAGCTATTAGTATAATTGAGATCGCAGAACCCTTTGCTGCAAAACTTGTGGCATACAAATATGACCCTAAAAATCTAGCCAGGGAGTTCTCCCACAGCTTCCAGGAATATTTTGAGCTTGCAGCTGCCATGCCCAAAAAAGCTGATCGCTTGCTGGATAAGACCCTAGAAGGTGATGTGGCTTTTAAACTGCAGATTCAAAACCTCAATGTAATTTTTTCATATCTAGATAAAATAGCAAACAAATTGTCCTTCAGTATAGTATTATTATCTTTTAGCCTCGTCATGGCAGGACTTATCATTGCTTCGGCTGTTGGCAGGGGCGGCAGTGATTTTTTCTGGCAGATTCCTGTTTTAGAAATAGCTTTTATTTCGTCTTTTATATTATTCACGTGGTTGATAGCTTCAATTATCCGGTCAGGAAGATTTTGATATTAGTAATTTTGATGTAAGCATGGGATAAATATATTCTGCCTTACAGATAATAAGGTCATCAGTATAGTTAAAAGGGTGGATGACCTTTGCCTTACATTATAAATAATAGCTGCATTGCCTGTGGCAGCTGCGCAGTTGTTTGTGTACATAATGCCATTGATACAGGTTACAACCAAACAAAAGATGTTTCAAAAGGGCAGGAGTTTGGTGACCCTTTTATAATTAACAATAACTGCACTGGGTGCGGAGAATGTCTAGCAGTTTGCTGGCCTGGTGCAATTGAAGAAGTAAGGGTAAATCAAATCACATGAAAAAACATAGTTAATATTGTTAATTTAGCAATACTATAGTACTAATACTATACATAGGGGGGACATGTACATATGTGGGTGAAGGCAGCCGAGGAAAGCTTGCTGCAGGAAAAGGTGCCCTATCGGGTGAAGATGGAGGACAAACCTATTATAATTATTAAAATGGGAGAAGAGCTTTATGCTTTATTAAATCTATGCCCCCATCTAGGTTGTGCCCTGCATAAGGGTGAATTGGATGGATATTTGATTAAATGCCCCTGTCATGATTGGCTGTTTGATATTAGAACAGGGGAATTTACTGCTGCTCCAGAGATTAAAGTGCCCATTTATGAGACCAGGATGGAGCAAGGAATAGTATATATTAATTTAAAGGGAGAGTGAAAAAAGTGAAGGTGTTTTTATATGCTTTAAGTACCTGTTTTTACTGTCAAAGAACTAAAAAGTGGCTTAAGGAAAATAATGTGGAGTTTGACTATGTTGATGTGGACTTGCAGGAGGGAGAAGAAAAACAAAAGCTGGTTGATGAGGTCCTGGCGTTAACAGGAGATGCTAAATTTCCCGTGGTTAAAATAGGCGGCAAGCATGTTGTTGGTTACAATGAAGAAAAGTTTAAAGAGCTATTATATTAAAGGGGCATTAATATGAGCACGAGCAGCAGGAAAGAAAAGTTTCGCAAGTGGTATGGGGAAGTAGTTGATAAACTGGGATACAGATTTTCCAGGGATGAAGAGCTGGTAGAATTCCTTCTTGAACAGGAAGTTCAAATTGAAAAGAAATATGGAAGCCCTTATTGTCCATGCCAGGCTATAATAGGGGACAGGGCCAGGGACATGAAAATTGTCTGTCCTTGTATACCTTTCCATAGGGAACAGTTTGATAAAATGAAACGCTGCTGGTGCGGACTGTTTGTTCGCAAGGATGTTCCAGAACATGAAGAAAGCAGCCTCCAGCAAATTCCATAGGCTAAAGCTTTTAGCAGTTAAGGACCATGTTTAATAGCAGGCAAATCAACTATTTAACATGGTCCTTTATTTTGCACTATCTGCCTTATGAACAACAATTTTTTACTTTTTGTAATTTATGTAAAGGTTGGTGGAATAATAAGGCTATAATATGTGCAAACGAGGGTTATTATGTCTTCTAAATGGGTTCGTTTCGTGATAGAATATCTTGGGATATTTGTAGGGGTAGTATTGACGGCCCTTGCTCTAGTTTTATTCTTGATTCCAAACAAAATTGCAGCTGGAGGAGTTAGCGGCCTGGCAACAGTAGTTTTTCATACCCTGGGCTTTCCTGTTGGTTTGACAATGCTGGCAATTAATACTCCCTTGTTTATTTTTAGCGTCAAGGAGTTAGGTGCAAGGTTTGGAATTAAGACCTTATTTGGAACCATAACCATGGCCATGGTGATAGATTATCTGGAACCCATTGTCACACCTTTAACTACAGACCCTTTCCTGGCCGCCCTTTATGGAGGAATTCTTGCCGGAATTGGAATTGGTATAGTTTTTAAATATGGAGGCACCACTGGAGGTACGGACCTGGGTGCCCAGCTGTTAAAAAGGTTTACTGGCATGAGTTCCGGTCAGGGGCTGCTGATAATTGATGCTTTTGTTATTACCACAGCGGCAATTTTTTTCAATGTGGAGTTAGCCCTTTTTGCCCTTATTGCCCTCTTTGCCACTGCCAAGCTTATTGATTTAGTTCAAGAGGGTTTTCATTATGCCAGGGCTGCCATTATTATTTCCAACTCCCCTGATAAGGTAACCAGGGAGATTTTTGGGAGTCTAAATAGAGGAGTGACAATTCTCAAGGGGAAAGGGGCTTACAGCGGCAGGGAAAGGGATATTCTCCTTGTTGTAATCAGCCAGTCCGAGGTCACAAGATTAAAGGTGCTGGTACATGACATAGACCATAATGCATTCATAATCATAACACATGTCCATGAAGCCCTTGGCGAAGGCTTTAAAAGCCTCTCCAACTAGGGGGACGGTTCCTTTGGCTAGTGGCTAGCAGTCAATGAACAGTATTATAGATGCTGCAGGTACATCAGATGCAAAACTTCCTCTGGCTTTTTTAGATAAGCCAGGTGCATTTTTATAAATAATAACCAGGAGGTAGTGTGCAAGATGGACATTAATGAAAAAAAGTATTTAGAAGAAAAGGCAAGCAGGATCAGGCAGCATATTATCAAGATGATAGGAGAAGCGGGTTCTGGTCATCCAGGGGGTTCCCTGTCAGCTGCAGATATTCTATCCCTTTTATATTTTAGGAAGCTGAAGGTGGACCCTGCTGATCCTAAAAACCCATCTAGAGACAGGTTTATTCTTTCCAAGGGACATGCTGCACCAGTGCTTTATGCTGCTCTAGCAGAAAAAGGCTTCTTTCCAATTGAAGAGTTAATGACCTTAAGGAAGATTAACAGCAATCTTCAGGGGCATCCCCATATGAAAACTGTTCCTGGAGTAGAGATGTCAACAGGTTCCCTGGGCCAGGGCTTTTCGATAGCAGTTGGGCTGGCCCTTGGAGCCGCCATGGATCAGGCTGACTACAGGGTTTATGTCATGCTGGGGGATGGAGAGATACAGGAGGGTATTGTTTGGGAGGCGGCAATGCTGGCTGCACATTATAAATTGGACAACCTTACTGCTGTCCTGGATTATAACGGTCTTCAGATTGACGGTAAAATTGAAGATGTCATGTCACCAGAACCAATAGCAGATAAATGGAGAGCTTTTGGCTGGAATGTATTGGAGATTGACGGTCATAATCTGGAAGAAATTGATCAGGCTCTTGATAAAGCAGCCTCTTATGAAGGGCAGCCTGCCATGATAATTGCCAGGACCATCAAGGGCAAGGGCGTGTCCTATATGGAGGGTTGTGCAGATTGGCATGGGAAAGCATGTAATATGGATGAGAGAAATAAGGCCCTTGCTGAATTAACCAGCAGCTAGGCCAAGTCATTTAATAACTTGCCGCAGGGAGGATTCTATAATGCAAAAAATAGCTACTAGAGATGCCTATGGGAAAACACTAGTTAAGCTGGGAAAAAAGTATGACAATGTCGTGGTTTTAGATGCAGATCTTTCCAAATCTACAAAGACTGCTGTTTTTAAAGAAGAGTTTCCAGACAGATTTATTAATGTGGGAATAGCAGAACAAAATCTTGTCTGTGTGGCCGGGGGACTTTCGCTGGCAGGCAAGGTTCCCTTTGCCAGCAGCTTTGCAATGTTTGTTACAGGCAGGGCCTTTGAAATGATAAGGAATTCAATATGTTATCCAGAGCTCAATGTGAAAATTGCTGCAACCCACGCAGGCATCACTGTAGGTGAAGATGGTGCTTCCCATCAGGCCAATGAAGATGTTGCCATTATGAGGGCCATTCCCAAGATGACTGTTCTGGTGCCTGCTGATGCTGTGGAAACCGAGCAAATTATAGAAGCTGCTTATCATTATCATGGGCCGGTATACATACGTCTTGGAAGGTCAGGGGTTCCCGTACTGTATGATGAAAGCTATATCTTTAACATAGGAAAAGCCAGTAAGCTAAGAGAGGGTAAGGATGCTTCAATAATTGCCATGGGAATAATGGTAAGCAAGGCCTTGGAGGCTGCAGAAAAGCTGGCAGAAGAAGGTGTCCAGGCTGCTGTATATAATATGTCAACAATAAAACCTATAGATACGGCTGCCATTGAGGAGGCAGCCCAATCAGGTTGTGTTGTAACTGCTGAAGAGCATAATATTATAGGAGGTCTGGGAAGTGCAGTTGCAGAAGTTCTGGGGGAAAGATGTCCAGTTCCTTTAGAAAGGGTAGGAATCATGGATACCTTTGGAGAGTCAGGAAAGCCAGATGAGCTGCTGAAAAAGTATGGACTTACTTCAGAGGATATTGCCAGTGCTGTAATCAGGGTACTGGACAGAAAAACAGCCTGCCATAGAAGATAAAAGAAATGTCAGATGAAACAAGGAAAGCTGCCTGCGATTTATTAGCAGCTTTTTTTATTTGCATCACAAATATACTCTTCTTATAGTATAGGCAAATTGGGACAAATCTTTAAGCTGTTTTTGAAGAACCGCATAGACAATTTCAGGCTGGATTTTAATATAGTCATGGACAATTACATTGCGAAATTGGGCCATTTTCATCAGCCGCTGACCAAAATCTTTATCAAAAATACCCTCTTCAATTAAAACCTGGAAAGTATCCTGATTACTTTTAGGCTCCCTGTATCCTTCATAAGATATTATATGATTAGCTATATCCAGGCAAGCCTCAATAGCTATGTGCAAAGTCCTTTCCACATAGCGCCTCACCACTTTATCTGATAAAAACGTTTCCCAATTCAGCTCCTTCCTGGCAGTTTCTAAATCAGTGTAATATTCTGACAGGGAGGACAACTTTCGAATTATTATTTCCCTTTCGATCATATGTATTAAAGGCCCCTTTCCAAGCGTTTTAAGGCATGGTTATGATATAGATCATAAAATGGTTTCCTGTCAAAATAGGATTTGCGCCGTGCAACTTCAAATGAAACCCTGTAATGGATGTCTTTATCAAGGATAATTTCTTTATTTAACATGACCTGATGTACAAAGTACAAGTCAGCTTCACTTAAATCTACAATATCAACTTTTTTATTTAATACGTTTTCCAGATCCATGGCAAACTCTAATTTCTTTTCAAACCGCTCCTGTATTGAAATTTTATCTGAAAATAACAACGCTATATCAACATCACTATTTTTATTGTTTTTGCCTTTTACAATGGAACCAAAAAGATATACTGTTAAAACCTCTT
>JAGXSK010000338.1 GCA_018333845.1 Clostridia bacterium
GCGCTGAATTTAGAAAAAAGAATTGGAAGTCTGGAAGTCGGGAAACAAGCCGATATTGTAATTCTCAATAGGAACTTATGGAGCACACCTTTTCATGATCATAAGATTTACTCAGCATTGATCTATTCATTCAACGGTCGAGATGTTGACACTACTATTGTAAATGGAAAAATTTTAGTAAGAGAAGGAAAGGTCACAGGGTTTGATATTCATGAGCTTGTAAAAGATGCTGAAGCTGCCATTAAAAGGGTTACTGAAAGAGCCATTAAAAAAGGGTTGTACAGGGGGTGAAATAATCAAGAGAAAAATATCCAGCATAATATTTTTATCTATTTTAAAATAAAGGGAGGGTATGGCTAGGTGAAAACTTTTAATAAAAGGCTATTGCTGCTTGTTCTATGTGTATTTATGGCATTTGGTATAGCAGCCTGTGGTGGAAGCAAAGAGCCTGCACAGGGGGAAAAGGAGAACCAAAAGCTTAGGGTTGCATTGATGATGGATTCTTCCATTACAGATGGCGGCTGGTCTCAAAGTGTATACGAAGGATTGTTAATGGCTAAAGAAGAGTTTGACATTGAAATTGCCTATACTGATATGATTGGTCCTGCTGAACAGGAGGCAATCATGAGAAACTATGCCCAAAACTATGATGTAATCATGGCCAATGGTTATCCCTTTGAAGATGTTATCCATCGTGTTTCCCAGGAGTTTCCCAATAAAATGTTTGTTGGCATTGAGGTGCCTACTGCTGGCCCTAACTTAATGACAGCACGGATTGAACGGGGTGAAACGGGATATGTTCAGGGTACAATTGCAGCCAGGATGACCAAATCCAACAAGATAGGTTATATTTCTGCTTTTCAAGCACCCCATACAGACAAAGAATTGGAGATAATGAAGGAAAGGATTGCCGAGTTAAATCCTGCCGCAGAGGTCATTCCAGTGTATACTGGCGATTGGGCAGATGTAAACCTGGCAAAACAAGCAGCCACATCTCTAGCTGATCAAGGTGTTGACATTTTTACCAGTTCTTTTCATCCTGGCAATATGGCAGCAATTCAAGAGGCTAAAGAAAGAGGAGGCATTTACGTTATAGGCATGCAGGTAGAATGCTATGATCTTGGACCTGATGTGGTTTTAACAAGTACCTTAACAAATACATCTATAGTTGTACGAAATGCTATTAAAGACATTATTGACGGTAATTACAGGCCTGGAACTTCAGCAACTTATGGCTATAAAGAGGGTGCAAACTCTTTAGGAAAATTTGGGGAAAACATGCCTGAAGAATTAATAGCAGAGCTTGAACAGCTAGTTGAAGATATTAAAGCAGGCAGGATAGATATAAATACAGACGTGCCAGGATACGACTAAAAAATCTTGTTAAAGGGGAGTTTTCACTCCCCTTTAACAACCACAAAGTACTTGGGAGAGGATTAGACTATGAATATTCCAATGCTTGAATTAGATAATATGTGCAAATATTTTTCCAGGGTAGTTGCCAATGATAATGTTTGCCTGAAAATATATCCGGGTGAAATACATGCCTTGCTGGGGGAAAACGGTTCAGGTAAAACAACTTTGATGAATTGCGTTTATGGTCTTTACACCCAGGATGAGGGCAGGATAATCTGGCAGGGAAAAGAGCTTAAAGATAATAGTATATTAACAGCCATTAACAACGGAATTGGCATGGTTCATCAACATTTCATGTTGGTCCATAATTTAACAGTTTTGGAAAACATAATCCTTGGTTTGCCTTCTAACGGAGAATTTTTTATTAACAATAAAAAAGCATCTGAAAAAGTAAGAGCAGTTCTTGAGGAATATAAATTGAATATTGACCTTGAGGCGAAGATTTGGGATTTACCTGTGGGTTTGCAGCAATGGGTAGAAATAATCAAGGTTTTATGCCTTGATGTTAAATTGCTGATCTTAGATGAGCCTACAGCGTCTTTGACACCGGAAGATGTAAAGGGATTGTTTAAGTTTTTAGAGGTATTTGCTTCAAAGGGCAATTCAGTTATACTAATCACCCACAAACTGGAAGAGGTGTTGCGGGTATCAAATCGTGTAACTGTTCTTAGAGACGGAAAATTGATTAAAACCCTATATACAGCAGAAGTTGATAAACAGGTGCTGGTTGATCTAATGGTTGGCAAAGAAATAAAAATAGCGGAAAAAAAAGAATTAAATAAAAATAATGAGGTGGTATTAGAGGTAAAAGATCTGGAGGCCAACAAGAATAACGGCATGAAGGCTCTAAAAGGTGTTTCCTTTAATGTAAGGTCAGGTGAAGTCCTGGGAATAGCAGGTGTAGCAGGCAATGGTCAAACAGAACTAGCAGAGGTCCTTTGCGGCTTGCGCAGTGCCTTGGGAGGTACTGTTCATTTAAAAGGCAGGGACATTACCAATTATTCCCCTAGACAGCTTACTGAGCTTAATGTAGCTCATATTCCAGAGGACAGGCATCATAGGGGTTTAGTTTTAGATTTTTCAATTAAGGAAAATGCTATTTTAGGGCTGTATTATCGTATTCCCTATTCATCTGGTGTAAAACTTAACCATAACTATATAAATAGCAATACAGAAAGGTTAATTAAAGAATATAGTATTAAAACACCTGATATTTTTACAAAGATTCGCTTGCTTTCTGGAGGAAATCAACAAAAATTAATCCTGTCCAGGGAGCTATCTAAAAACCCGGATTTTATAATTTTAGCCCAGCCTACAAGGGGTCTAGATATAGGGGCAGCAGAGTTTGTTCGAAAAGAAATTCTCAAACAGAGGGAAAGGGGTGCTGCAATAATCTATATATCTGGAGAAATAGAGGAAATTTTTAATATTAGTGATAAAGTTGCTGTGTTTTTTGAGGGTGAGATTGTAGGTCTAAAAAATATTCAGGACATAGACCAAAAAACTGTTGGATTAATGATGGCAGGCTCTTACAATTTGAACGAATCAAAAGCACATTCAAAGTCATCCTTTCTTTATGAGAGAAAAGGGGTTAGCAGGATATGAGGATGAATGTAAGGGATAAAATTATGAAAGCTAAAGGATTCCAGATATTTATTACATCTTTGATAGGCATAATTTTTGGATTTGTTGTGGCTTCAATTATAATAGCATTAATTGGAGTTAGCCCATTAAAAGCATACAGGGAGCTATTTATGGGTGCATTTGGGTCTGTCCAGAATTTTAGCTTTACTTTGATGCGTTTTATCCCCCTGGCCCTTACTGGATTAGCAGTAACTTTTGCTTTTCGTGGAGGAATGTTTAACATTGGTGCAGAAGGACAGCTTTATGTGTCGGCCCTGGCTGCTACCTGGATTGCAGTAAGTATTACTGGCCTGCCTTCGGTTTTACATATAACCCTGGCAGTCTTATCTGGAGCCGCTGCTGCTGCCATATTTGCCTTTATTCCTGGTTATCTAAAGGCTACAAGAAACTTCAATGAAATTTTAGTGACAATTTTATTAAACTATATAGGAATAAATCTTGTGGGTTTGGCTTTAAACACTTTTTTAATGGCTCCCAATCAAAGGATACCCTGGAGTGCCAGGATTGCTGAAAGTGCCATGATACCTAAAGTAATGGCAGGCAGCCCCCTGCATATTGGAGTGTTCCTGGTCTTTATTTTAGCTATTATAGTTTATTACATCTTCTGGCATACTACCTGGGGATATGAGATCCGAACTGTGGGAGCAAATCCAGATGCAGCAAGCTATGGTGGTATTAATGTAAAAGGAGTTATGATTTTAACCATGGTTTTAAGCGGTGTTCTGGCTTCCTTTGCAGGAAGCTTGGAGATACTTGGAGCACAACATCGCCTCCAGGCTGGTTTTTTGGTAAATTACGGCTACTATGGTATACCTGTTGCCCTTTTAGGCGGTTTAAACCCCTTTGGTACCCTGTTGGCAGCTTTTTTCTTTGGGGCCTTGTTTAATGGGGCTGTAGCAATGCAGGCAGCTACAGGTATCCCCGTATCAATTGTGGGGATGGTTCAAGCTCTGGCTATCTTTGGTGTAATTGGTATTACTGGAGTCCGTCAAGTATATGTCTCTTCTAAAGCTTTTAGAAGGAGGGAGATTTCCCATGATTAACTATCTAGTATCTGCCTTGGTTTTAGCCACGCCCTTGATCCTGGCTGCAGTAGGCAGTATTTATTCCGAACGTTCAGGGGTAATAAATATGGGCCTTGAGGGATTGATTCTTGTTGGTGCATTTACCTCGTACATTATAACTTTTTACTCTGGAAGTGTTTATATAGGAGTATTAGCTGCTATCTTAACAGGAATAATTATGGGCAGTATTCAAGGGTTTTTTACTATAACCCTACGTGCAGACCAGGTTGTCTACGGAATAACTGCAAATATATTTGCTCTGGGCCTGACTACTACCTTATATAGAATGGCTTTTGCCAAGCAGTCTACTATAGCTCAAGTTGAGGTACTGCCTAAGCTTGCCATTCCTTTTTTGAGCGAAATACCAGTGCTGGGTAGAATTATATTTAATCACAATATTTTGACGTATTTGGCGCTAATTCTAGTTGTTGTTACTTTTGTAATAATGTTTAGAACAAAATGGGGCCTGAAAATACGGGCTATAGGAGATCATCCGCGTGCTGCAGATACCATGGGGATAAATGTCTTTAGATATAGATTCATTGGCCTTGTCATTGGCAGTATTTTTGCATCCCTTGGTGGAGCCAGCTTAATTGTTGGAGATTTAGGTTATTTCGTTGAAAACATGTCAGCAGGCAGAGGTTACGTTGCATTGGCTGCTATATTTTTTGGGCGATTTAACCCAATAG
>JAGXSK010000339.1 GCA_018333845.1 Clostridia bacterium
TCTTTTTTCATTTGTTCAGCAACCCTGGTAGTTCTCACTGATACCATTTTTACACCCCCAGTACTATAATTCCCTCTTAATTTCTTCATATTTGTAAGCTTCAATAACATCTTGTTCCTTGATATCATTAAAGTTTTCTACCCCAATTCCACATTCATAGCCATGGGCCACTTCTTTTACATCATCTTTAAATCTTTTTAAAGAATCAATTTTCCCTTCGTGGATTACTACACCATTTCTAATGATGCGTACATGGGCTGAATTTATAAATTTACCATCTGTAACATATGACCCTGCTATAACACCTGCCTTGGGAACTTTAAAGGTAGCCCTTACTTCAGCTCTACCAAGAACAACCTCTTTTATTTCAGGATCCAAAAGGCCTGACATTGCTTTTTTTATATCATCCAGAGCCTCATAGATTATCCTGTAAGTTCTTATATCTACCTGTTTAATTTCTGCTGCCTTTCTAGCATTTACATCTGGCCTTACATTAAAACCAATAATAATGGCTCCAGATGCTGATGCCAACATAACATCAGTTTCTGTAATAGCCCCTACACCGCCATGAATGATGACTATTTTAACTTCTTCAGTGCTAAGTTGATGCAATGACTGCTGCATGGCCTCAACAGAACCTTGAACATCTGCCTTGACTATTACTTTAAGTTCTTTAACCTCGCCAGCTTCCATCATTTTAAAAATATCATCCAGGTTTACAGGACGTGATTTTTTAAGCTCTTCTTCACGTTTCTGGTCCTTTATTTTGCCTGCTAAGTCTCTGATTATTTTTTCATCCACTACTCGAACTATTTCGCCAGCTTCTGGTACATCAGACAGTCCTAGTATTTCTACAGGTGTAGATGGACCTGCTTTTTTAATACGTACACCCCGATCATTAATCATGGCCCGAACTTTTCCAAAAGAAGCTCCAGCTATTAAACTATCGCCAATTGTGATTGTTCCCTTTTGAATTAAGATAGTAGCTACTGGCCCCCTGCCTTTATCCAGTTTAGCTTCAATAACAATGCCAACAGCCTCCCTATTTGGGTTAGCCTTGAGTTCTTCCATTTCTGCAACTAACAGCACCATTTCTAATAAATGATCTATACCTTGCTTTTTAGTAGCAGAAACTGGAACCATAATTGTATCTCCGCCCCACTCCTCAGTTACAAGACCGTACTCTGTCAACTCCTGCTTTACCTTTTCAATATTGGCATTGGGCTTATCTATTTTATTAATTGCTACAATAATTGGTACCCTGGCAGCCTTTGCATGGTTAATTGCTTCAACTGTCTGGGGCTTAACCCCGTCATCTGCAGCCACCACCAGAATTGCAATATCAGTGGCCTGGGCTCCACGTGCTCTCATTGCTGTAAAAGCTTCGTGGCCAGGTGTATCCAAAAAGGTTATTTTTTTATCCCCAACCTTTACCTGGTATGCACCTATATGCTGGGTTATTCCACCAGCTTCGGTAGATACCACATTCTCATTTCTAATGGTATCCAAAAGAGAAGTTTTTCCATGATCAACATGTCCCATAACTGTAACCACCGGTGGTCTCTCTACTTGCTTGCTTTCATCTTCTGGTTCATCCTGTAGTAATATTAACAAGTCTTCATCTACTTCTAAAAGCAAATCAACACCATATTCAGATGCTACTATGGCAGCAGTATCATAGTCTATTTCCTGATTTATAGTTGTCATATAACCCAAACCAATTAATTTTTTAATAAGTTCAGTACTTGAAACACCTAATTTGTCAGCTAATTCCTGGACAACAATTTTGTCTTTTACTTTCAATTCTTTAGGTCTATTTTCTGCTGATATTATGGTTTTATCTCCCTTTGCTCTGCGTTTTTTATTTTTTTTGTTTTTGGATGGTTTACCCTTAATCTGGGACATAACCTTTTTATTAGTAGGTTTAGCCTCGGCTTCAACCTTTTTCTCCCTGGTTTTAGCCTTTACAGGTACATCTTTTTCCTTAACCTTTACTTCTTCCTTTGGCTGATTTATATTAAAATATTTAAGAATTCTTTCTATATCTGTGCTTTCAACCATACTCATGTGGGATTTAACTTCAACATTTATTTTATCTAAAGCCCACATGATTTCTTTACTGGATAAATTATATTCCTTTGCTACTTCATAAACTCTCATTTTTGTCATATAACCTTCACCCCCAAAATTTTACTTTTAAACTATAATACCTCACCCCCTATCAGTTCCATAATTTTTTGCGATATATTTTTGTCAGTTAATGCTAAAACTGTTCTAGGAGATTTACCTATAGCTTTTCCTAGGTTTTCTTTATTTCCAAATAACAGGTGGTCAATATTGTGATTAAAAGCTTTACCGAGAAATTTTTTCTTAACTGCCTGGGAAGCGTCATGAGCAATAATCAATAGGGTATACTTATGAAAATTACCCTTGCTTATTAAAGTGTTCTCTCCAGAAACAATTTTGCCAGCCCTTTGGGCAATTCCCAAATAATTATATATAAGATTTTCATTCATTAAAGCCATGTTTCCTTAGATTCTCTGTAACTTCTGGAGTTATAGAACAATTCAATGCCTTTTCCAAACCTTTAGTTTTGATGGCTTTTTCCAGGCATTCAACCTTACCACATAAATAAGCTCCCCGGCCCGCTTTCTTTCCTGTGGGGTCCACAAGAATTTCCTCATCAGGCGTTCTTACAATCCTAATCAAATTTCTTTTTTCCATTCTTTCTCGACAACCAATACACATGCGCTGGGGTATTCGCCTCTTTTTCATCCTAGCCCTCCCCTTGACCACTATAGATTGCTGTTAGATAATTCATCATCTAAATACCCAGCAACAATTTCCTCATCCTTTGGAGCCAGACCCTGGCTTTTTATATCAATTTTCCAATTCGTTAGTTTCGCTGCCAGGCGAGCATTTTGGCCTTCTTTGCCAATGGCTAAAGATAGCTGATAATCCGGGACTATAACCTTTGCCACCTTATCCATCTCATTTACCTCTACTTTAAGAACCTTGGCTGGACTTAAAGAGTTAGCTACATATTTAATTGGATCATTACTAAATCTCACAATATCTATTTTTTCGCCATTAAGTTCATTTACAATAGCCTGAACCCTCATGCCTTTGGGTCCTACACATGCACCAACTGGATCAACATTTTCATTATTTGAGTGAACTGATATTTTTGATCTTGAGCCAGCTTCTCTTGCAATTGACTTTATCTCCACAATACCATCATGAATTTCAGGAACCTCAAGTTCAAAGAGTCTTTTTAGAAGGCCCGGATGGGTTCTTGACAACAAAATCTGGGGTCCTTTAGGTGTATTTTTCACTTCTAAAACATAGGCTTTAATTCTTTCATTTTGAACGTAGTTTTCACTAGGTATTTGCTCCGATGAAGCAAGGATGGCTTCAGTCCTACCCAGGTCAATAAATATATTTCCTGCTTCAATCCTTTGAATTTTACCAGTTACTATATCATTTTCTTTGTTTAAATACTCTTCATAGATTATTCCACGTTCAGCTTCTCTAATTCTTTGAACTACTACCTGTTTGGCTGTCTGGGCTGCAATTCTTCCGAAATTCCTTGGCGTAACTTCAAATTCTATTATATCACCTATTTGATATATTGGATTTATCTTGTGAGCAGCCTTCAAAGAAATCTGAGAGTTTTCATCTGTTACTTCCTTAACCACTTCTTTGCGTGAAAATACTATAAACTCCCCCGATGACCTGTCTATATGCACCCTCGCATTCTGGGAAGATCCAAAGTTCTTTTTATAGGCTGACAGCAATGCTTGTTCAATTGCTTCAAATAGGATGTCTGATGAAACACCCTTTTCCTTTTCTATATCATGAATGGCTTCTATAAATTCAATATTCATTTCAACCCTCCTCTTAAAAGTCTACTGTCAAATTTGCGGAGGCTATTTTGTCCAATGAAATGTTAATGTCCCTTTCATTTACAGTAAGAGTAACAATGCCTTCCTTAAATTCTTTCAACTGTCCAACAAATATTTTTTGACCATTAATGGCATCAAACGTTTTAACCATAATTTTACTACCCAAAAATCTCAGATAATCCTTTTCTTTTTTTAGCGGCCTTTCAATACCCGGTGAGCTAATTTCTAAAATATAACTTGTTTTAATTGGTTCACTTTCATCTAATAGCTGACCAACTTCTCTGCTTATTAGTTCACAATCATCTAGAGTAATTCCCTCTGGCTTATCAATGAATACTCGCAAATACCACTCTTTGCCTTCTTTTACATACTGTACATCCACCAGGTCAAAGTTATTTCCCTGGATTACAGGCATGATTAAATCTTCAACTTTATTTGCAACATTTTGCGACATAACCTACCCCCTTAACTCTACCTTAATATTTTAACATATTATGTATAAACATATACTTAGTACAACTTTAAATAAAATGAGAGTGGGCCAGGACCCACTCATTTGCTAAGCTTCTGTAATATTGATCATTCCATAAAGCAGTATATCATATCCTAACAAGCTAATCAAGCTAAAACAAGGTTAATTGGTTTTTTTCTGGTAATCCTTTTAAAATTCCATTTTCTTTTAATACTTGAACAACATTTTTCGTTAACTTTGTTTTGTTCTGCAGGTCCTCAATTGAAGTTATTTCTCCCTTTTCTCTAGTTTCTATAATTTTTTTTGCTGCAATTTCTCCAAGTCCTTGCAATGAAATAAAGGGACATAAAAGTTGACCATTTGCTATCTTAAATTTAAACGAATCAGATTCCCATAAATCTATCATTCTTGGCTTAATACCTCTTAAATACATTTCCAGGGCCACTTCTAGAATGTTATACAGCCCTTTTTCCTTTGCAGTTGCATTATTTCCTAAAACTTCAATCTCCTGCATTTTGGACATAACCTTATTTTCCCCTTGACATATTAATTCTGCATCAAAGTCACCCCCACGTACGGAAAAAAAGGCAGCATAAAAGGCTTCAGGATACTTTACTTTAAAATATGCAATTCTAAAGGCCATTGTTACATAAGCCACTGCATGGGCCTTGGGAAACATATATTTTATCTTTTCACAGGAATCTATATACCAATCTGGCACTCCATGGGTGTACATCAATTCCCTATATTCCTGTTTCAGTCCCTTTCCCTTGCGAACATCTTCCATTATCTTAAAAGCCTCAAGTGATGGCAGGCCTTTTTCAATTAAATAAACCATAACGTCATCTCTGCAAGCAATAGTTTCATTTAAAGTAGCAATCTTGTTTTTAATAAGTTCTTGAGCATTATTTAACCATACATCTGTTCCATGGGACAGCCCACTAATTCGAACTAACTCTGCAAAGGTTCCTGGTTTGGTTTCTTCAAGCATTCCTCTGACAAATTTGGTGCCAAACTCTGGTATGCCTATGGTTCCAATTGCAGTGTTTAGCAGTTTTTCCTCTCTAAGTTTTAATGGCCATACTCCAGAAAATATACCCATGGTTTCTTTATCATTTAATGGTATCTTTTTTGCATCAACCCCTGTAAAGTCTTCCAAC
>JAGXSK010000340.1 GCA_018333845.1 Clostridia bacterium
CTGCAACCCTGGCTGGAGTATTGGCTACTGGTCTGGCTGAAAGCTTAAGCGGTTTAGTATTGCATCAAAACACTAAAGAAGGTTCCCCCTTTATTATGGGCGGAGTATTTACTATAATGGATATGAAGAGTACAATCTTCTCATACGGATCACCAGAATTTAATTTATTGATGTCAGCTTTGGCAGATATGGCTCATTACTTGAAATTACCCATGTTTGGAACATGTGGCTGCTCTGACAGCTGCATTCCTGACCAGCAGGCTGGAATTGAAGCTGCACTGAGCATTGCAATGACAGCAATGTCAGGCCCGAACCTGAATCACGATGTTGGGTATGTTGAATATGGCTCAACTGCTAGCTTGGAATACCTTGTAATCTGCAACGATATAATTGGCATGGCTAGAAGGGTGACTCGCGGCATTGAGGTCAATGATGAAACTTTAGCCCTTGACATTATTGACAAGGTAGGTCCAGGTGGCCACTTCCTGGCAGAAGACCATACATTCCGTTATTTTAAGAAGGAAAGCTGGTTCCCCTCTTTAATTAACCGCCAGCGGTATGAAATGTGGGAAGCTTCTGGGGCCAAAACATTAACTCAGGTAGCCAATGAAAAGGTTAAAGATATAATTGAGAATTACGAACCAGAGCCACTGCCAAAGGATGTTCAAAAGAAAATTAGGGCGGTAGTTGAAAGGGCAGAATCAAAGCTGAATGCCTAAGTAAAAGCTGCAGGACAGGTTAGGAAGCAAGCTATAGGAATTGCAGGCAATTGACAAAGTCAATTGCCTCTATTCCCTTCCCTGCTCCTTGCCCCTTGCTCTTTGAAAAAACTACTGTTTCTTGATTATAGTTAAAGGGAGTGAAACATATTGGCCGTAGCTTTAGGAATTGATACAGGTGGAACTTATACTGATGGAGTTATAGTAGATTTTTCAAAACAAAAAGTTGTAAATAAAGCAAAGGCACGAACAACAAGGGAGAATCTTACCATTGGCATAGCTAAATGCATAGAAAGACTTACCTTTGAAAAGGAAGAAATAAAAATGGTAGCCCTTTCTACTACCCTGGCAACCAATGCAATTGTAGAAGGACGCGGAGGCAGGGTTGGTGTTATCTTAGTTGGTCATGAGCCCATAGGTGATTTGCCTGCAGCCCATTTTGTTGTTGTGCCGGGCGGACACAATATTAATGGGAAAGAATTGGAACCCCTGGATTATGAAAAGACAATTGCAGCCATCAAAGCAATGGCCATGAAGGTGGAAGCTATAGCCATATCAGGATATTTAAGCATTAGAAATCCTGAACATGAATTAGAAGTAGCCAAACTGGTACGAGAATATAGTGAGCTGCCATTAGTGTGTGCTCATCAACTCACAACCACATTAGGTTTTCAGGAAAGAACAGTTACAGCAGCTTTAAATGCCAGACTAATACCTATCATTACTGAGCTTATTGAATCAATAAAGCTGGTACTGCAAAATCAAGGCATAAAGGCCCCCCTGATGATTGTTAAAGGTGACGGCAGTTTGATGAGTGAAGCAGTAGCCATTGAAAGGCCTATTGAAACTATTCTTTCAGGGCCTGCGGCAAGTATTGTAGGTGCAACATTTTTGACTAATATTGAAGATGCCATAGTTTTTGACATGGGCGGGACTACCACAGACATTGCCCTGTTGGAAAAAGGCTCACCCAAGTTAAACTCTGAAGGAGCAACAGTAGGAGGTTGGTTAACCAGGGTTTTAGCCGCTGACATAAACACCTTCGGTCTTGGTGGAGATAGCTATATACAATTAAAGGCAAAGGACAGGAAGATAATCATTGGCCCCAGAAGGGTTTGGCCCTTAAGTTATGCTGCAGAAAACTATCCCTATTTAAAACAGGAATTATCCATGGTATTAAATGACAGAAGGGAATTATTATATAATCAAAAAACTGACTGCTTTATTTTTTTAAGGGATCCAGATAAAAATGTTAAGCTTAATGCTGCTGAGAAACAGCTTCTTGATATATTAAAGAGAGGACCTCACAGTCTCCATTACCTTTCCAGGTTAATGGAAAAGGATCCAAACTTTCTGCCTGTTCATGATCTGGAGAATATGGGAATTATTGCTCGTATTTCATTGACACCCACAGACATTCTTCATGTCCTTGGGCATTTTAACCAGTGGGATACAGAAGCAGCCAGGCTGGGGGTTGAAATCCTTGCTAACCAAATAAATTCTGATGCAGATGAAATGGCAGAGGACTTTATGAAAGAAGTAATTAGAAAGCTTGCCATGACCATACTGCAAACACTAGCGAAAACAGAAGGGTATAAACCCCTTGATGATACTAAAGGTGCAAATATATTTTTAGATAAGATCCTGGGGCAGGGGAAAAATGTTTTTGCATGTCAGGTGACTATCCCCATGCCTGTTGTAGCTATAGGTGCTCCGGTAAGCTCCTATCTGCCCCAGATGTCTAAAATGCTCAATTGCCCACTGATAATACCAGAATATGCTGAAGTGGCAAATGCAGTAGGTGCAGCTACAGGAAAAGTTATTGAAACTATTCGCTGTCTAATAAAGCCTGGTGGCGAGGGTGGTTACATAGTCCACCTGCCATGGGAAAGAAAAGGCTTCATTGACCTTGAAGATGCATGCAGCTATGGAATGGAGCAAGCGCTAAAACATGCAGAGATTAACGCTAAAAAGGCAGGAGCAGGTGAAATAGAGATCTTTTCCGAAAGAAAGGATGTCTATGGAAAAACTGCTGCTAACTGGGCAGATGAAGTGTATATTGAAACCAAAATAGTGGTAACAGCCATTGGCAGACCTAACTGGGAGGAAAAAAATGGTAAATCAAGATAAAAGCAAATGGTTAATAGTTGCCTGTAAAACTTTAGAAGATGAAATCAAGGCCGTTAATAAACATAACATTGACACCTTGATGGTCGAATATGCGTTGCATAGAGTTCCCGATGCCCTGCGGGAAAAATTAAAAAGCATAGTGAAAGAAGCAAAAGGTTATGACACTATTCTTTTTGGATATGGACTGTGTTCTAATGGGGCTGCCAACCTGGGATCCCATGAGCACACACTGGTTATTCCCAAGGTTCATGACTGCATAAGTATTTTGCTAGGATCCAGATCTATTTATGATAAAGAATTTGCTGATTTTCCAGCTACTTACTATTTAAGTAAAGGTTGGATAGACCAGAAGGCAGGACCTTTGGACAGCTATAAAGAATATATAGAGAAATATGATGAAAGTACAGCTAAATGGATTATAGACATGGAATATGCAAACTACAAGCGGGTGGTGTATATCCATACAGTAGAGGCACCTGACAAATATATTGAGCATTCCAAAGAGGTTGCTGATTTTCTAGGTGTTGCCTTTGAAGAACGTGAAGGCTCACTTAGACTGTTAGAGAAGCTTGTTTCTGGTGATTGGGATAGAGAATTTATTGTAAATCCACCTGGCCAAATAGTTATGGCGAGAAGTTTTCTATAAAAATAATGTTAACTCAGACCTTCAACACAATTAGCTAATTATAAGTTAGATTTAATTGGATGAAGGTCTGGTAAATAAGCTTTATGAAATACCTAAAGTTTTTCAGTTGTTAAACACAGCTATCCAACAAGAAAAACATCAAAATATATTTAACTTGACCAAAGAATACCAGGATATTATTATAAGTATAATAAATTGAAAATTCATATAAAGAAAAATAATTTGAAACTTAATTTTTTTAATATTTAATCAAAGGGAAAATACTGACAACATTAGTCTTAAGCGCTATTAAAACAGGAGGTGAACTAGGCCAAAACTTTAATGCTTTGAAGATTTTGTTGTGT
>JAGXSK010000341.1 GCA_018333845.1 Clostridia bacterium
AGCAAGGTACCATAATTTAAGCCTGTTTTAGTCTGCCAGGTCCAGGCTGAACGTCCATTTGTAAATTCTTCCACTGGTTTTAGACCTAACTTTGCCAGCCTTTCTTCAAACCTTCTAACAACTGTGCTTAATCCTACTGCATCATCAGTCCAGCTTGGCAGATTAGTCCACAGCTTTAATTCCTCTTCCATTTTATCTCTATTTTTGGTATGGTAACGAAATATATCAATTTCCTTTTTATTCCGTCTTTCATTTATAAAAGGGGTCATTATGGAAGTGCCAAAATATCTTTTTGCTGCAGTTTCAAGGAGTGCATTAACCAGGGCCCCATAATCCAAACCTATTTTTTCAGCAGCAAAAACATAGGAACCGCCCCTGCCAAGACTTGGCAGGGAGTTTATTTCCAGAATATATGGATTGCCTTCCTTGTCCAGTCTAAAATCTACCCTGGCACAATCAAAGCAGCCTATTGCTTTAAATGCAGCAATTGCCAATTCCTGCACCTTTTTAGTTTCCTCCTCAGATAGTGGTGCAGGGCAGATTTTTTTAATTTCCCTGCCGCTTTTGTTCGTTTTATCCTCATAGGTATAAATCTGCTCCCCCTCACCAAAAACTAACTCCACAGGGGGAAGTGCCTTAACAGGATCATTACCAAGAAGGCCAACATTAATTTCCCTGCCCTCTATGTATTCCTCCACCAGGGTCGCTCCCTGAAACATATCATATATTACCCTGGCCCCTGCTCTTAGTTCTTCTTCGTTATTAACTATACGCAGTCCAAAGGAAACAGCTTCATCCTTGGGTTTTACAATAAGTGGATAGGAAAAATCCTCTGTAAAAGTCTCTTCCGGGTTAGCCAAAACCGCAAATCTGGGTGTTGGAAGTCCCTTTTCCTTTAAAATTATCTTGGTAACAACCTTATCCAGGGCAATGGCATGGGTTTGGGGACCAGATCCCACATAGGGAACTCCCAGCATCTCCAGTATACTTGGGATGTGAGTATAACGGGCCCTGCCCTGAATCCCATAACTTAAATTAAATACCAGTCCAGGCCTTTCACCTGATATTACCGAGGGCATAAACTCTTCAAGTCTGCGTATAATATTCTTGTCACCTTCAAAGGTTTTAACCTGGTAGCCACCAGCCTTAATTGCGTCCCTTATTTTATTAACTGTTTGGAGTCCGTATTTCTCTCGATTTGGTACTCCAAAGAGATTTATTACAGCCTGACTGTCCTTATTGTATACTATTGCCACCTTCATTTTTTGCATCACTCCCTATTAAAGTATGGACAGCCCTTGGGCCCCTTGCCGTTCCATCACGCCTGGGATCAGACACCCCAAAAAACATGTTGCTGCCCCTGTCATAAAGTACTGCTTGTACACAGCCCAGATAAAAGCTGTAGGCCCCACGCTTTGTAATATCAAAGCGCGCCTTTTTTAAGGTGCTGATGGTTTCCTCTGGAAACCTTTTAAGTTCAATCTGCACCTTTCCATTGCTGGAAGAATGGAGCCTTGGTCCAGCAATTGCCATGAAAAGATTTTGCCTGGCATCAAACAAGCGACTAATAACCTGGGCAAGGGTAGTTGCAATCCGTTCACTACCAGGGCTTCCTAATAAAATTTTAGGTTTTTCTTCCTCAAAGATAATTGTAGGTGCAACGCTGCTCCACGGACGTGCTCCAGGCAGCAGATAGTAAGGATGGGTCATGTCTTTGTACTCATAAGCACTCATGTAATTGTTATAAAAAAAGCCCAGACCACTAGCTGTGGTCTTACTCCCAAAAACTAGCTCAATTGACTGGGTAATTCCAACCATATTACCGTTTTTATCAGTAACTGATAAGTGTGTAGTTTCTCCTGAAATTTTTGGATCAGCCATTTCAGGGAGACAATACACTATGGATTTTTTTAATCTGTTGGCAATTTCCCTGGCATATTCCTTATCAAGCATTACCTTGTTTGCCAGTTGGAAGAACAAATCTGGATCCACAGGCATCTTTTGCCTTGTTCGCAGCGCTGCTTTGAATGTAAAGGCCAAAATAAGACTGGCTAGGGGAGTCTCAGGCTCTAGCTCTTCTGGTTGAAAGTTTTCCATGACATTTAATATTTTTATCAAGGCCCTTCCCGCACCTGGCGGAGGAAAAGTAGAAATCCTGATGCTTCTATAACTTCCTTCAAGTACCTGCCTCTCTATTGGTATTGGTATCTGACTTAAATCCGCCTGGGATATTAAACCACCCCTGACTATCATGTCCTTTAAAATTAACTGTCCTATTTCGCCGTGGTAAAAATCCTCCCATCCATACACAGTCATTCTTTCCAGGCATTTTGCTAGTTCAGGCTGTCTTATAATATCTCCTGCATTGGGAGGTTTATTATCTATCAAAAAGTTTTTTTGAAATATTTCATCACAAGCAAGCTTTTTAAGCTCCCTATTAATCAAGGTATGCTGCAAAGAGCTTATTCTGAAACCCTCTCGGGCTGCAGCAATGGCAGGTTCAAGAACCTCCTTAATAGATAAAGTTCCATATCTATTAAGCAGATACCCTAACACAGCCGGAGTTGAAGGAACTGTCGTAGCTGTAATACCATACTTTAGCTGTTCGGAGGAAATGGGGTTGTCAGGATGAATGCCAAAGGGGGCCCTGGAAGAACCATCCAAAACAAAGGTTCTATTCTCCCCTGCTAGGTGGACAAGAACCATGCTCTGTCCCCCAATGCCAGATGCTTGAGGTTCAGTAACACCCAGGCAAAATGCAGCAGCCACAGCTGCGTCAACAGCATTTCCCCCTTTTTCAAGTATTTGAACCCCTGCATCTGTAGCTGGGCCAGAAGCAGTAGACACCATTCCATATAAACTGGTGGCTGTTTTGTCTTTTTCCATCATTATGCACTTAAGCCTCCTAAAATTCATCCTGATTTAATTCTATTATTTCTTATTATTTCTCTATAAAAACAGACTTTGTAAAGTTTTGCAGCTGGCTTACAGCAATCAAAGCTTCTTTTAATGCCATGTACTGCATTTTGCTGAGCTTGCTGGTTCTTATTAAATCGTCAGGTTCCTTTCCTTCTTTTAGTTTATCCAGATTGCTCTTTAATCTAAAAACTACCAGTGATTGGTACGCAGCCTCCATATATTCGGCATCCTCCATTGGAAGCACACCTTTTTTCACAAGCTGCTGCAGCCTTTTTAAGGTTGAAGTTTCTGCTATACCTTCTTTTAAGGACAATATTCTAATACACCTGACCACATGCATACATGCCTGGCTTCTCAAGTTTATCTCAAAATCATGTGTATCGTGTACATCCTTTGAAATTAATACTCTTTTAAATAGCTTTGTTGGAATTTCACTGTTAATTTCCTCTTCTAACATAAGCTTGAGCATTCCTGGTTTTGAAAGTGCAGACATTGATAATGTTTTTAACTTATCAGCCAGCTTTTTTCTCCCATAAACAGGTCTAAAATCAAGGAAACTATTGATTAACACCACATCATGAGCATTTAAATCCTGGCCCCACCTGTTTACAATTTGCTCCCAAGCCTCCAGGCTGTTGCACCATCTGAAATCATCAGCAACAATATCACCCTTAAATCTTGCATATCCGCTGTTCTCAATACCCCGTACTGCTTTACCAGCAAACCTCAAAAAGTAATCCTTGACAAACCCATTTTTTTCAGAGGATATGTTGTCAAATATAACTGCATTATTCTGATCCATGGTCAGGAGCTGTTCCTTACGCCCACCACTGCCTAAAGTGAGCCAGCAGTAATCAACTGGAGGGTATCCCAGCCCTTCTTGAAACATTTCCTGTTCACATAATTCTATAATCTTTCTTGTAATCCTGTCTTTGTACTCTGTAATTAATTCACATATTTCTACAGGAGGGGCCTTTTCAGATACAAGGGCCCTTAGAACATTATCCACCTTTGGTTTCAAAGCCCTTAAACCCCCGAGACTATTCTGACTTTCTATTTCTTCAATAACACTAAAGGCTCCCATACTCCTGAATCTAACTAGGTCCCCCATTGAGACAATTCCCTTTAATTCATTATTTTCTGTTATAAGTACATGCTTGCATTTGTTCTTGGTCATTGCCAGAAGACCCTGATGAAAGGAATCCTCAGGTGAAAGCTCAATGGGTTGGGCATCCATTACCTCCCTGGCAGTTGGCCAGCTTGCAGGCGGCGTGCATGCTGTAAGGCACTTGCCCACCAGATCTTTCTCAGAAATAATCCCCAGATGCCTGTCATCACTATCCAGCACCACTACAGAGCTGATATTTTTGTTTTTCATCATCTCTGCAATCTTCTGGATCTTTTCATTTTCATAACAAGTGGCAACAGGAGTACTCATCATCTCCTTTAATGGATGACGAAATAGGTTTGCTTCTAATCCAGAAATTTCATAGGGTTGATTCATTACAAGCTCCTGATAAACTGAACGCATCCTCTCTGAAAGAATATGGCTGAAATGCTTGGCAAAACACGGATGCTTTATACACAAATCTTCAAAGGTCTCCTTGTCTAGTGAAAAACAGTACAAATCCTCAACGGCTTTCACAGATGCCGGATAAGTATCGCCGCTTAAAAAAACAGTTTCTCCAAAGAAATCTCCAGGTTTTCTATAGGATACCCCAATATCCTGATTTTCTGTAGATACAATAACCTCAGCCAAGCCTTTAAAAACAATATATAGCATATTGTGTGAAAGCTCTCCTTTTTTAAAAACAAAGCTATCCTGGGGATATTTTTTCAATTCTAATCGTGAACATATTTGAATTATAGTAACCTTGGGCAAAGAAATAAAGGGTCTGGTATTTTGCAGGAAAGATATGCACTCCATAAAACAATCTCCTCCATAGTTTAAATTTTCCGAATATTTTTCTTGATATATATTATTCGGTTTCCCAGCCAGGTTTTCCTTCACGTGACAATCCTTTTTATGTAAAACCCTTAAAACTCTTATTAGGGGACACATCTCCTTTGTAGTCATGCTTTATAATAAAGATATGTCCCCTAGCTCATAACTTATGAATTATTCTAGGTTTAAAGCTATACAGGCTGCAGCTATATAAATTCCTTTACCAGGTTGGGAGGTTCTCCCCCAGTGCATGCAATTACCAGGTTTTTTGCAGCAAGGGCAGCCAT
>JAGXSK010000342.1 GCA_018333845.1 Clostridia bacterium
CCTTGCTTTTATTAAAGCATTTTTATGTCTTATTCTTGTTATGACATAGTCTTGGTTTTGTACTACCTCCCCTTTAAAAACCATATTCACAAGTTCTTCTTCTAAAAGATTTATTCCTTTCTTCTCCAGGGCAGATATTTCTATTATCTTCGCTGCTGGAAGCATTTTTGTAATTTCATATTTTAAGTGAACCCTCTTTAAATCTATTTTGTTAATTATAACAAGTACTTTTTTGTCTATATTTGCTAATTTATCAATAAGTTTGTAGTCCTCTTCCGTTAAATACTGGGTATCATCTATAACAAATAATATTAGGTCTGCATCCAGTAACAACTTTTGACTTTTTTCAAGACCAATCCTTTCAATAATATCCTGTGTATCGCGAAATCCAGCGGTATCATTGATTCTAAAAAGAACACCCTTAATCTGGATGCTTTCCTCTATTATATCACGAGTAGTTCCTGGTATATCAGTTACAATAGCCCTCTCATCACGGGCAAGGGCATTTAGTAAACTTGATTTCCCCACATTTGGTTTGCCAACTATAACAGTATTAATTCCTTCCCTGATAATTCTACCTGCATCAGATTCTTTAATTAATTCCTCTATATCTAATAAAGCTTCATCAATTAAATATTTCATATCATTTATGCTCATTGGCTCTATGTCTTCATCAGGAAAGTCTATCTCTGCTTCAAGGTTAGCCAAAACCTTTTCAATTTTTTCATTTATTACTTTGATAGTTTCTTTTAAACCTCCATCAAGCTGCTTAACAGCTGATTTTAAACCGCTATCACTTTTTGCCTTTATTATATCAATAATAGCCTCTGCCTGGGATAAATCAATCTTTCCATTTAAAAATGCCCTTTTTGTAAACTCTCCTGGGTCTGCTATTCTAGCACCTTTTTTTATGACAAGATCCAAAATTTTTTTTGTAACTATTACACCACCATGACAATGAATTTCCACAACATCTTCCCCAGTATAAGTATTAGGAGCTAGCATTGCCACCACCATAACCTCATCAATTAACTGGGCATTATCATATATTTTGCCTAAATAGAAATATCTATTTGCCAACCGATCTAGGCATTTTCCAGATTTTGTTATAAAAATATCTTTTACAATATCTATTGACTTGCTGCCACTAATTTTAACAATAGCTATACCACCCTCACCAGGAGGTGTAGCAATACCTGCAACTGTGTCATCTATATAATGCATATTCAACCACCACTTTAGATTTTTTGTTATGAAACCCCTCCTAAGAGGTCATATCTTTAATATATTATTATACACAAGTAGATACAAAAGAAAACTTGCTTTTCTCTACTAGTTCTTATCGTGGCAGGTTGCCACGTCCTTGACCACAAATGCCTTGATTAGTGGTGCCGTGAACGGCATATGCCTGATACGTATAATAAAACCCAGCAATACCATTACTGGGTTTATTTTCTATCTTTTTAAGCTAATTACCACTTTACGATAGGGCTCATCGCCCTCACTATAAGTCTGGATATCATTTTTACTTTGTAAGGCAGTGTGAATTATTCTTCTTTCATGGGGATTCATGGGTTCAAGAACTATACTCTTATGTGTTTTCTTAACTCGTTCATACAGCCTATTGGCAAGTCTTACCAGTGTCTGTTCTCTTCTGCTCCTGTAACCTTCAATATCTAATATAATTCTAATACGATTTTCAATTTTTTTCTGAACAGCCAGGTTTGTTAGATATTGAAGTGATTCTAAGGTCTCACCTCTTCGTCCAATTAATATGCCAATGTTTTTACCCTTAATGTTGATATAGACATGATCTTCCCTGTTCTCAACTTCATACTGTACATCAACCTTTATTTTTCTGGTTACGAAACTTAAAAAATCCTTGGCCAATTCAACAGGGTCAACATTCTTTGTAACCTTAACTTTTGCATCTTTAGAGCCAATAAAACCTAAAAATCCCTTACTTCCTTCTTCTACGATTTCAATCTTAACATCTTCTCTGGTAGTCTGCAGTTCTTTAAGAGCCTTCTCAATAGCTTCATTAATAGTCTTCCCTGTAGTTTCCACTGTTATCATTTGGAACCAACTTCCTCCTTTTTAGCTGCAGAACGTTTTAAAAGCATCTGCTCAAATATCCCAGCAATACTATACATCAACCAATATAAAGCTAATGCAGCCGGAAATGTTCGACTAATCCAACCGATAAATAAAGGCATAAAGTACAATAAAACCTTTTGACTAGGATTTTGTTCAAGGGTAGCAGCACTCATGGTTACCTTCTGTTGAAGAAATGTTCCCAAAGCAACCAGTATGGGAAGTATATATGGATCTGGCATTCCTAAATTAGGTACCCATAGAAAACCTGCATGGGCCAGGTTTACATATTCTGGAGCTAACTCTGGGTCAAAAAATACACTTAAAGCCTTAAACAATGCAAATAAAATTGGCATTTGCACTAAAATAGGCCAACAACCAGAAAATGGATTTGCATTATGTTTTTTATATAAATCCATTATCATTTGCTGGGATTTTTGAGGATTGCTTTTGTGCTTCTTTTGAATTTCCTGAACTTCAGGCTGTAGTTCCTGCATTACTCTCATTGCTCTAACCTGTTTTACTGTTAAAGGTAATAATACTATTTTAATTGTAATTGTAAATAGGATTATGGCTAATCCGTAACTTGGAAAACCTAAAGATAGTGTTATTTCGTAAAAAAATTGAATTGACTGTGAAATAAATCTTTCTAATGTACCCATTGTTGTTCCCTGCATTCTGACTAATCAGATATAACAGGTTCACCTCCTCTAAACTGTAGAGTGAAACTTGTGAAACAAAATTATTTTTCAGGACTATGGAGGATCATATCCTCCTGGATGAAAGGGATTGCATTTAATTATTCTTTTTATTGCTTTGAACAAGGCAACAACTAGTCCATATTTATGTAAAACTTCTATAGTATATTGGGAACATGTTGGATAAAATCTACATTTTCTCCCAAATAGAGGAGATATATATTTTTGGTAAAGCCTTATTATTTTAACTAATAGCTTTACCATCACAATTCAACCTCTTTTAATTTCCCAACTACTTCTTTTTCGACCTGTTGATAGGAAAATCCTTTTATTTTTGGCCTTGCAATAAAAATATAATCATAATTATGTGGAAATAATTCCATGTTCTTTCTACAAATCTCTCTTAATACTCTTTTTATCCTATTCCTGACAACTGCATTACCAATTTTTTTGGATACACTAAAGCCCATTTTCGTATGGTCTGATCTCTTATAATAAATGACTACTGATCGGCCAACAATGGTTTTCCCCTGTGTGTAGATTTTTTTAAAATCACGTTTTTTTTTAGTCTATATTTTTTCTGAAGCATATGTGTGACCACCATTTAACATTTTTTACTAGTTTTAGTATTACCTGTAGATATAATTCTAATCAACAAGTTAAAAGGCCACTTAAAGCGGCCTTATTAAGCACTTAATCTCTTTCTTCCCTTACGGCGCCTGTTTCTAATAACATTTCTGCCAGCCTTTGTTGACATTCTACTTAAAAACCCATGAATTCTGCTTCTCTTGCGCTTTTTGGGTTGATAGGTCCTTTTCAAGTTAAAACCCCCTTCTATACCAAATACCTTACTAATTACACACGTATTAAAATTATAGGATACACTTTGTTAACTGTCAAGGATTGATGTAGTAAATTCAAAAAAAAGAGTATATAATTGAAAAAAGATAATATTTTCCACAATCTCATTATATTTTTGACCTTATCCCATTATTAAACCCATACTTATATTGAAGTTGTTGATAATTTTTGATAGTATTATCACAGCATTCCCTTCTTTTTTTCTCATGTACATTTCATCAAAAATTAGAAGTTAGGTTTTTTCACATTCTTTATAGTTTTTCCCTAACTGAATTTTTTATTCACATCATAACATAGATTTATTTTCCGCAATCACCACATTTTTATTTATTTTCAAGTTTTTCGAGCTGTGGATAACATTGTTAATATTATCTATTTTTAGATGCAAAATTTTTGATTTAAGTTTAAAAATCCTATATGGCTCAATACTTTTATTTTTTATCAAGTTATCCACATTTTTATACACAATTTCTATTGGGAGGGTATTTGATGGATAAGTCGCTGGACAAAATATGGAACAAAACACTAGATATTTTAAGCTCTGAATTAAGTAAGCCAACCTTTGAAACATGGCTGAAATCTACATACCTGGCATATTTTAATAAAAACGTAATGATAGTATCTGTACCCAATGAATTTGCTAAAGACTGGCTGCAAAGTCGCTACTACAATATTATAAAAAATACTCTGGAACTAATTGTAAATAAAGATATTGAGCTATATTTCTACCTACCCTCAGAAATAGAAGCATATATAAATGATAATGGAAAATTACAGGCTGAAGAAGACTATCTTTACACAAGTTCAGATGATAAAATATCCTTTGATTATTTCAATATTGGCAAGCCTGTAAATAGCATATTATCCTTTTTAAACCCAAAGTATCAATTTGATTCATTTGTCATTGGTGACAGCAATCGTTTCGCCCATGCAGCTGCTCTAGCAGTTGCCGAGGCACCAGCTAAATCATATAATCCACTTTTTATTTACGGTGGTGTTGGTTTAGGAAAAACTCACCTGATGCATGCAATCGGCCATAAAGTTTTTTCCATTTATGCAAATCTTATTATACTTTATGTCTCTTCTGAAACCTTTACTAATGAACTTATTAAATCTATTAGAGATGACAAAACCGTAGAATTTAGAAATAAATATAGAAATATTGATGTTTTATTAATAGATGATATTCAGTTTTTAGCTGGTAAAGAAAGAACACAAGAAGAATTCTTCCATACATTCAATTCTCTTTACGAGGCTAACAAACAAATAATTATTTCTAGTGACCGACCCCCAAAGGAAATACCTACCCTTGAAGACAGGCTTAGATCTAGATTTGAATGGGGACTAATTACTGACATCCAACCACCTGATTTAGAAACTAGAATAGCTATACTTAGCAAAAAAGCCAGGCAAGAAAACATAGATCTACCTGATGAAGTTTTGCTATTTATAGCAAAAAAAATTAAATCTAATATTCGTGAATTAGAGGGTGCATTATGCAGAATAGCTGCCTATGCTGCTTTTGAAGGCAAAAAGATTGATTCTGAGCTAGCAGAAAAGACACTACAGGACATTTTTACTACTGATAAAAACAAAAAAATTACAATTAGTCTCATTCAAGAAACTGTAGCCCAGTACTTTAACATAAAGGTAAATGAAATAAAGGGTAAAAAAAGGACAAAAAACATAGCTTACCCACGTCATATTGCAATGTATTTATGCAGAGCACTTACAGATAATTCCCTCCCTAAGATTGGAGATGGATTTGGGGGCAGGGATCATACTACTGTATTACATGCTCAAGAAAAGATTGAAAATGAACTAAAAAACGATACAGAATTACAAGACTGTATTAAAAAATTAAAAGAATCACTTTTATCTTAATGTGGACAACTAGTAACTAAAATAGAAATTTATAAACATCATTATCCATTACTAAAATGACCTATACTATTAGACATACTATCCTTTTCCACAACTTCACAGACCTTACTACTATTACTGCTATAAAAAGAATCATTTTATTATATATATTATAATTATTATTTGGGAGGTTAAATGATGCAATTTTCTATAGATACAGGAAGCCTGCTGCAGGCTTCACAAATAATGTCAAGAGCCGTTTCTTCAAAAACTACTATTCCTGCATTAACCGGCATTTATTTTGAATGTATTAATGAAAATACCCTTTTGCTGAAAGCTACAGACTTGGAAATTGGCATTGAACACACCGTTTCTGCAAAGGTTGAAGAAACGGGCTCAATGGTTGTTCCTGCAAAATATTTACTTGACATTTTACGAAAACTGCCAAATACAAATATTACTTTAACAAAGAAATTAGACGAAAATACTTTACAGATAAACTACAGGGAATCCCATGTAAATTTAAATACATTCCCAGTTGATCAATTTTCCTTTTTACCAGGTATCAACCAGGACAGATCTCTTACCATAAAAAGTGATATCTTAGCCACTATGATTAAAAAGATAAGCATATCTTTTTCCCATGATATTAGCCGGCCAGTTCTAAATGGTGCGCTATTTGAATTAACAGATAATATGCTCAGGTTTGTATCATCAGATACCTATAGACTTTCATTAATAGAAACAGTATTAGACAAGGTTTCAGAAGAAGAATTCATGCCCATAATAATTCCTTCAAAAGCTCTTATAGAATTAACTAGATTAATAGATAAAGATGAAACAATAAAAATAATTATTGACAATAAACAAGCCCAGTTTGAGACTAATAACCTAAAAATTGGAGTGCGTCTTATTGAAGGAAAATTTCCATCTTATAAAAATGTAATACCTACAGAGTATTCCACAAGGATAATAGCTGATACAAAAGACCTTTTACTATCCATTGAAAGGGCCACAGTAATATCCAGTGATGAAAGCTTCAACAAAACATGTACTATTAAACTTGAATTTATGGATAATACTATCTATATTAATTCTTATTCACCAAGTATTGGACAACTGCATGATAAATTATTAATTAACAAGGAAGGGGAAGATATAAGCATATCCTTTAATGGCAATTATCTTGTAGATATTCTAAAGATCATTGACACAGAAAAGGTGATTATAGAATTAAATGGCAATTTAAGTCCTGGGATAATTAAGCCTTTTGGAAGTACCATAAATTATCTCAGTTTGATCTTACCAGTTAGAGGTTAGGAGGTTTCTAATGAAGGAAATAAAAATTAATACTGATACCATTCAATTGGATCAATTTTTAAAATGGGCCGACGTTGTATCCTCAGGAGGAGAAGCAAAAGCGCTCATAAAAGAAGGTCATATTCAAGTTAATAATTTACCAGAGCAAAGGAGAAGCAGAAAACTAACAATAGGTGATGAAATAAAAGTTAATGAACAGGTTTATAGAATAACTCAATAATTAATATGAGGTGCATTTTGAATATTTGTGAAATTGATATAACAAACTTCAGAAATTACAGTCATGCAAATTTTCGACCAGCTAGTTTTAATATTTTCTATGGTAACAATGCCCAGGGAAAAAGTAATTTCATTGAAGCAATATATTACCTTGGCAATGGTATTTCTTATAGGACTAATCAAAGCAGAGAATTAATAAATTGGGATAGTGATTATTTTAGATTAGAGGCCCATTGTACCAATGATCAAGGCACCATTACAATAAAATCCTTATTAAATCCCAATGAAAAAAATATATATATTGATGGAGTTAAAATTAATAGGCTATCAGAATTATTTAAAAATATTTCAGTATGTATTTTTGAGCCCGATGACTTGGCCCTTGTAAAGGGAAATCCATCAAAGAGAAGAAGCTTTCTTGATAGGGAAATAGTTACAATACAACCCTTATATTATGATTTAATTAAAAGATTTAACAATGTAAATCATCAGAGGAATAGTCTATTAAAGTTTGCGCGAAGAGACAAAAATTTAATTTCCCAACTGGAAGATTGGACTGATCTTTATACCAAGTTTGCTTATAAAATAGTTGTTAAAAGAATAGATTTTTTAAAAAAAATAAAGCCTTATTTAGAATATTATTTAAAAAAAATTACACAAAACAAGGAAAATCTTGATATAATATATGAAATTGGACAAATTGGCGAAAAAATAGTTGATTACAATGCATATTGTGAAAAAATAAAATCTTTTAAAAGTGAAGAAATAGAAAAAGGCAATTCTCTTTTTGGCCCCCATAGAGATGATTTTAATGTTTATATTAATGGTTATAATGTAAAAAAATACGGATCTCAAGGACAACAAAGAACTGTTGCTCTATGTCTTAAACTAGCTTATTTAGAAATTGCTAAGCAAGAGCTGGGCGAATATCCAATATTATTACTTGATGACGTCATGTCTGAATTAGACATGGACAGGCGTATAGTACTAGTAGATACTATTCATGATAAAATCCAGACTTTTTTAACTACTACTGATTTAGATATGATCAAGGTATTGGTTAAAAAAAGCACAATTTTACAGATTCATGATGGAAAGATTATAAATACGAGCTAGCAGGGAGGAAAAGCTTTGTACCTTCATATAGGCGGCCAGTGGGTAGTTTCTTTAAAGGACATAGTAGCAATTCTAAATATTGAAAAATTATCAAAGTACAACAAGGAGTTTTATGAAACACTTACATACAACAAAAAACTTGTTGAAGTAAGCAGCATTAGAGAAGCTAAAACATGCGTTATAACGTCTGATAAGGTTTATTTAACGTCCATTTCCCCATACACCTTAACAAAAAGAATTGAGAATTTTTAAACTCGAAAGAATGTGACCTAGCCGCAGGAATAAACTGCGGTTTTGATTTGATATATGGGCAAATGGAAACAATATAAAGAATATATGTTTGATTTACCATTATATGCTATAATTATATATTATTTTACTTTCAAAGTGTGGTCAGGAGGTCTTCTCATGGAAGAAAGATTAGATGCAAAAATTGAAAATAACTTGTACGATGCTAGTCATATACAAGTTTTAGAAGGATTAGAAGCAGTTCGAAAAAGACCAGGTATGTATATTGGAAGCACAGGGGCAAGGGGTTTGCATCATCTGGTTTTTGAAATAGTTGACAATAGTGTAGATGAAGCTTTGGCAGGATATTGTGACACAATTAAGGTAGTAATTAATAAAGATAATAGTGTATCAGTTAGTGATAATGGCAGGGGTATTCCAGTAGATATACACCAAAAGACAGGTCTGCCAGCTGTGGAGGTAGCTTTAACAATTCTTCATGCTGGAGGAAAATTTGGAGGAAATGGCTATAAGGTATCTGGCGGACTTCATGGGGTAGGCATGTCAGTAGTGAATGCCTTATCTGAATTGCTGCAGGTAAAGGTAAAAAGAGACGGGAAAATTTATATGCAGGAATTTTCAAGGGGAAATAAAGCAAGTGAACTAAAAGTTATTGGGAAATCAACTTCGACAGGCACGGAGGTTATTTTTAAACCAGATCATTTAATTTTTGAGGAATTGGAGTTTTCCTTTGAAACAGTTGCTAAAAGACTTAGGGAATTGTCTTTTTTAAACAAGGGTTTAAAGATAACTCTTCAAGATGATAGGACAGGTTCTTCAGAAGTCTTTCACCATAGTGGTGGAATAATAGACTTTGTTAAGAGTTTAAACAAAAATAAGGACCCTTTACATAAAAGAGTGATTTTCATGGATATTGAAAGAGAGGAAGTTCAGGTAGAATTAGCCATGCAGTGGACTGATGCATATGTTGAAAGTATTTTTTCATATGCAAATAATATCAATACCCATGAAGGTGGAACCCATGAATTAGGTTTTAAAAATGCCTTAACTAGAATTATCAATGATTATGCAAGAAAGCATAGTATACTTAAAGAAAAGGACAGCAATTTATCAGGGGATGATATTAGAGAAGGATTGACAGCAGTTTTAAGCGTAAAAGTGAAAGAACCCCAATTTGAGGGACAAACTAAAACAAAACTTGGCAACTCAGAGGTAAGAAGTATTGTTGATTCACTAGTAGGTGAAGAAATTGGAACGTTTTTAGAGGAAAATCCTTCTGTAGCAAAGAGAATTATTGAAAAGTGCATTAATGCACAAAGGGCAAGAGAAGCTGCAAGAAAGGCCAGAGAATTAACCAGAAGAAAAAACGCTTTGGAAATAAGTGCCCTTCCTGGCAAACTTGCCGATTGTTCAAGCAAAGATCCAAAGGAATCAGAAATTTACCTTGTTGAGGGAGATTCAGCTGGGGGTTCTGCAAAGCAGGGCAGGGACAGGAGATTTCAAGCAATTTTGCCTCTGCGTGGCAAAATTATCAATGTTGAAAAAGCTAGATTGGATAAAATTTTAAATAACGAAGAGATAAGGGCAATAATAACAGCCCTTGGTACAGGGGTCGGCGAAGATTTTGATATTAACAAATTAAGATATCATAAAGTAATTATCATGTGTGATGCTGATGTTGACGGTTCACACATAAGAACCCTGTTATTAACCCTATTCTATAGATATATGAGAAACCTTGTAGAAGAAGGTTTTATCTATATTGCTCAACCTCCCTTATTTAAATTAAAACAGGGCAAAAAGGAGACCTATTTATATTCAGAAAATGAACTAGAAAAAAGTATTGCCAAGGCAAAGGATAGAAATTTCAGTATTCAAAGATATAAAGGCCTTGGAGAAATGAACCCAGACCAATTATGGGAAACAACCATGAATCCAGAAAGCCGTACTGTTTTAAGGGTTACCTTGGATGATGCTGTAAAGGCTGATGAGATATTTACCATACTAATGGGAGATAAGGTTGAACCAAGACGTAACTTTATTGAAGCCAATGCAAGAGAAGTTAAGAATTTAGATATATAAATCGAGGTGTTGTTTAGATGGGTGAAATTTTAGAAGGAAAAGTTGTTCCTGTCAACATAGAGCAGGAAATGAAAAAATCATATATAGATTATGCAATGAGTGTGATAGTTGGCAGGGCATTGCCTGATGTTAGGGATGGATTAAAGCCAGTACATAGAAGAATCCTTTATGCCATGTATGAATCGGGAATGACTCCTGATAAGCCTCATAAAAAATCTGCCAATGTTGTTGGGAATGTTTTAGCTAAATATCATCCCCATGGAGATTCTGCTGTATATGATGCCATGGTTAGGATGGCCCAGGATTTTTCTTTCAGGTATCCTCTTGTAGATGGACATGGAAATTTTGGTTCAGTTGATGGGGATTCAGCAGCAGCAATGCGTTATACTGAAGCCAGAATGGCCAAAATTGCAATGGAATTATTAAAAGATATCAATAAAGAAACTGTTGACTTTACTCCTAACTATGATGAATCAACAGAAGAACCCATGGTTCTGCCGTCAAAGGCTCCTAATCTGCTCATTAATGGATCGGCAGGAATAGCTGTTGGTATGGCCACCAATATACCTCCCCATAATCTGGGAGAGGTTATAGATGGGGTTATTGATTTAATTGATAATCCAGACATTTCTATAGATGGCCTTATGAAAAGAGTTAAGGGGCCTGATTTTCCAACGGCTGGCATAATATTAGGAACAGAAGGCATTAAAAAGGCTTATAGGACTGGTCGTGGATCTATTAAGATTAGGGCCAAGGCAGAAATTGAAAAACTAAATAATGGAAAGACCCAGGTTATCATAACAGAGATTCCCTACCAGGTAAATAAGGCCAGGTTAATTGAAAAAATTGCCGAACTGGCAAGGGAAAAAAAGGTTGAAGGCATTACTGATTTAAGAGATGAATCTGATAGAAAGGGGATGCGCATTGTAATAGAATTGCGCAAGGATGCCAACCCAAATGTGCTGCTGAACCAATTATACAAGCATACACAATTACAAGAAAACTTTGGAGTTATTATGCTGGCAATTGTTGAAGGAGCACCTAAAGTCCTCAACCTTAAACAAGTTTTAGAGCATTATGTGGATCACCAGAAAAACGTTATAGTTAGAAGAACTAAATATGACCTTAAAAAAGCCAGAGAAAGGGCTCATATTGTTGAAGGATTGAGAATTGCCCTTAGAAATCTTGATGCCATTATAAAACTAATCCGTTCATCAAAAAATACTGAAGAGGCCAAAGTTAACTTGATAAATAACTTCAGTTTAAGCGATATCCAGGCCCAGGCTATTTTAGACATGAGGCTGCAGCGCTTAACAGCTTTAGAAAGAGAAAAATTAGAAAATGAATACAAAGAACTCATGGAAAAAATTGACTATTATTTAAAAATATTGGCCGATGAAAAGCTTGTCATGGGTATTATCAAGGATGAATTAAAAGAAGTAAAACAACAATACAATGATCCGAGAAGAACACACATTAATTTGGAGGATGAGGTTTTAGAAATAGAGGACCTAATTGAGCAGGAAGAAGTTGTCATTACTATTACCCATAGGGGATATATTAAAAGACTAAATGTTGACACCTACAAGTCCCAGAAAAGGGGCGGACGTGGAATTAGTGGAATGGCTACCAGGGATGAGGATTTTGTAGAGCACATCTTTGTAGCTAATACCCATCAGTACCTATTGTTTTTTACAAACAAGGGTAAGGTATATCGCTTGAAGGTTCATGAAATACCAGAAGCAAGCAGACAAGCCAGGGGTACTTCCATAGTTAACCTGTTGTATTTGGAAAGCGGGGAAAGTTTAACCACTGTTATACCTGTCAAGGAATTTGAAGAAGGAAAAAATTTAATAACCATAACAGCCAAGGGTATAGTGAAAAAATCAGATTTAAGTGATTATGACACCTCAAGAAAGGATGGCATAATTGCACTTACCCTTTCCGAAGGTGATGAATTAATTGGCGTTCGCCTGACAGATGGAAATAAAGAGCTCATATTAGGGACTAGAAAGGGCAAATCTATTCGTTTTTCTGAAAAAGAGGTAAGAAAAATGGGCAGAACTGCCAGAGGAGTTAAGGCCATTGAGCTTTCTGCAGAAGACAGGGTTGTTTCCATGGATATCATTGAAAAGGAAAGTCAGGTTATTTGTGTAACTGAAAATGGATTTGGAAAAAGAACTAATTCAGAGGAATATAGAATTCAATCACGGGGTGGAAAGGGCATCCTTGCTCTAAAAATTACTGAAAAAACAGGCTGCCTTGTGGGATTAAGGGTAGTTCAAGAGCAGCAGGAGCTTATGATAGTGACAAAGGATGGAATTATTATTAGGACAGATATTGAAGGAATATCCCAGATGGGAAGGGTTACCCAGGGAGTAAAACTCATGAGAATAGGTGAAAGGGATAAAGTTAGTGCATTGGCAAAACTCAATATTCACAAAGAAAATGAGAATGTTGAGTTAGACTAAAATATGTAGTAAAATGTACTGGTAAATTTAATAGCAGCTTATGTATCAATAACTTAATATACAGGAGGAGTTCTATATGGAAAAGAAAGGCACATGGAAGGTCAAAAGTGGTTTAGCGGAGATGTTAAAGGGCGGAGTTATTATGGATGTAACTACACCAGAACAGGCAAAGATTGCAGAAGAAGCTGGCGCATGTGCGGTTATGGCTTTAGAAAGGGTTCCAGCTGATATTAGGGCAGCGGGTGGAGTGGCCCGTATGGCAGACCCAACCATTATAAAAAATATCATGGAAGTTGTAAGCATTCCTGTAATGGCAAAGGCTAGAATAGGCCATTTTGTAGAAGCCCAGATACTAGAAACCCTTGGTGTTGATTATATTGATGAATCAGAAGTTTTAACTCCTGCAGATGAGCAATATCACATAGACAAAAATCTTTTTAAAGTTCCCTTTGTTTGTGGAGCGAGAAATCTTGGCGAAGCACTTAGAAGAATAAATGAAGGTGCTGCCATGATAAGGACCAAGGGAGAGCCTGGTACTGGCAATGTGGTGGAAGCGGTACGCCATATGAGGATGATGATGTCCGAAATTCGTCGCTTAACAAGCATGAGAGAAGATGAATTATACACATTTGCCAAGGACATTCAAGCACCCTATGATTTAGTTCAATATGTAGCTGAAAAAGGAAAGCTTCCTGTAGTAAATTTTGCAGCTGGTGGTATAGCAACACCTGCTGACGCAGCACTTATGATGCAGCTTGGCTGTGATGGAATATTTGTTGGATCAGGCATATTCAAGTCCAAGGAACCTGCCAAGAGGGCAAAAGCTATAGTTACTGCTACAACCCATTTTAATGATCCGCAAACACTAGCCGAAATTTCAATGGATTTAGGAGAAGCAATGCCAGGACTTGAAATTGCAAACATAGAAGAAAGTCAGAGAATGCAGGAAAGAGGCTGGTAAACTGGGTGGAAGCTAAATTTTGTTTTATTTAAGATGCGGCAATAGACATGCAGGGAGAGATTCGTGTTATGAAAACAGTAGGAGTCCTAGCGTTACAGGGAGCCTTTAGAGAACATAAACAATCACTCATCAAATGTGGTGCTGATGTGATTGAGGTTAGAAAGCTAGAAGATTTGGACAAGTGCTCTGCTTTAATAATACCAGGTGGGGAAAGTACAACCATTGGCAAATTACTAATTGAGTGGAATCTAATGGAGGCTATTAAAAAGCGGGTACAGGAGAGAATGCCCCTCTTTGGCACCTGTGCTGGCATGATACTCATGTCCAAGGACATAAGGAACAGCAATCAGCCAAGACTAGGTATTTTAGATGTGGAAGTAGTTAGAAATGCCTATGGAAGGCAAGTAGATAGTTTTGAAATGAACTTAACCATTGAGGGATTAGATGAGCCTTTTTCTAGCGTATTTATTAGGGCACCTTATATAACTAAGGTTGGACCTGGTGTGCAAATACTGTCAAAACATGATGATAAGATTGTAATGGTTAGACAAGGTAAGCTCCTGGGGTGTTCTTTTCACCCTGAACTTACTGATGATTTAAGAATCCATCAATATTTTGTGAATATGATAAATGAGTGAAACAACTATTTGCTAAAATTGTGTATAATAATATTGAAGAAGGATAATATTAATAACATAATCATATCTAGAAATAAGGTTGAATTTTCCATTGGAATATAGTATTATTTTACAAAATAAATAGATTAAACCCTAGGATGAAGAATAGTAGCCAGATGTGTTTCTTTAGAGAGTTGGTGGTTGGTGCAAACCAATGGAATCCTTTGGTGAATCCACTTTGGAGGGTGCTGGGAAGGGTTAATCCGTAACCAGTTACGGTCAGAACCGTTACAGCTTTAGAGATAACCTTGAAATAAGGTTAATTAAGGGTGGTACCGCGAGAGCTCTCGCCCCTATTATTGGGGGAGGGCTTTTTGTTATAGAATATTATAGAATATAGCAAAGGGGGAAGAACCTATGTTAGACCTGAGATTTGTAAGAGATAATATTGGCGCAGTTGAAGCTGGGTTGAAAAAAAGAGGGACCAGTGCGGATCTGTCAGAATTCAAAGCCCTTGAAGAAGAAAGAAGGCAGCTCCTTGGCAGGGTAGAGGTTCTTAAAAACAAAAGAAACACGGTTTCAGAGGAAATTGCTGAACTTAAGAAGAAAAAAGAAAATGCAGATGAAATGATTGAGGAGATGAGACAGGTTTCCCAAGCAATTAAGGAATTAGATGAAAAGACCAGGGAAGTTGAAAACAAGCTTGATAGTATTCTCCTTTTAATCCCTAATTTACCCCATGAAACTGTTCCAGATGGTCAAAGTGATGAAGACAATAGGGTGGAAAGAACCTGGGGTACACCAAGGAAATTTGACTTTGAATCTAAGGCCCACTGGGATATTGGAGAGGATCTTGACCTAATTGAGTTTGAAAGGGGATCAAAGGTTACAGGGGCCCGGTTTGTTTTCTATAGAGGTGGAGGCGCAAGGCTGGAGAGAGCCTTAATTAACTTTATGTTGGATTTACACATTTCTGAACACG
>JAGXSK010000343.1 GCA_018333845.1 Clostridia bacterium
CCCTGGGGCGTGGCCAATATCTGCTCGCCGCCAGCCCTTAATAAGGAAATATCCTGCACTATAATCTGCCGGCTTACAGATAATCTGGCTGCAAGCTCAGAGCCTGCCATTGGTTGATCTGCTGTTTTTAAAATGGCTAGAATATTATTTCGGCGGGTAACAGGATTCATAAAATTCACCTCCATATCATTATGATACTTTTTCATTTCCTCAAGGATTTTAAGCAGACATGGTAGAAAATTTTAGCTTTCTAGTATATTATACACATATAAATGGGTTTTTCTATAAAGATTAATCAGGATGACTAAATATTACTGCAGCGAAATTTAGTAATATACTGAAATTACTTTATGTTCTGTGTGCTCTATATGCTTTGGGGCATAGGAAAGGGGTATTTGGAGCTCACAAGGTCAAAATATGGATCGAAAAATATGGGATGGTTAAAACGTACGGGAACTAGGGGATAGACTTGATGAAATTAAGATTTCTTGGGACAGAAGACCCCATGGCATATTTGTCTTATTTTGTTGTATGCATGGTATGGGGCTCTACATACTTGGCAATTAAGTTAGGAATTGACAATATACCTCCTGCCATATTTGCAGGGATACGTTTCACTGCAGTAGGCATTATTATGTATATTTATGCCCGGGCAAGGGGTTTAAGGATGCCGTCTACCTTTCAGGACCTTAAACATGCTGCCATAGTGGGATTATTTCTGCTTACAGGTGCATCAGGTCTTGTTTTCTGGGGCCAACAGCATATTTCCACTGGTATGGCTGCGGTGCTTATTGTAACATCGGTACTCTTTACTGCCTTAATTGACAGCTTCCTACCCCAGGGCAATAGGGTAGGCAGGAGAGGATGGCTGGGTCTTATCTGCGGTTTTATGGGAGTTGGCATTCTTTTCCTGCCAGAACTGGAGGTTGTCAATACCAGCTTACATGGTCTTTTTGGTATACTTGCTGCATCGCTCTCCTGGGCAATAGGGTCATTATATTCTGTACGCAAACCCACATCCTGCTCGATGATACCTAACATTGCAGTACAATCATTAATTGGGGGAGGGGCGTTGCTGATTATTGGGCTGCTGACAGGCGAGGCTGCCCATGTGCAAATAACCCCAGTTGCCCTGGCGGCGCTATTATACTTGATTATTTTTGGTTCCATAATAGGCTATAGTGCCTATATCTACTTATTAAAGGTCATTCCGCCTTACAAGGCTGTAACTTACTCATATATTAATCCTGTAGTGGCAATAATTCTGGGTTTCATAGTTTTAGGTGAACCAATTAACCTGGAAATGACCCTGGGTGCAGTAGTTATCATAGCTGGAGTTCTTCTTGTCCAAACAGATAGGCTGCCTGCTCCCCAGGAGTCAAGTGTACGAAAAACTGATGTGTTGAGTTAGTTATGGTTTACGTCAACCTGCGGGAGGCGAAAGGCTATGGAGGCTAAATTACTGGAAGTAAAGAATTTGAGTGCTGAATTTAATAGTGATAAAGGCAGCTTTCAAGCTTTAACTGATATTTCCTTTACCATTAATGAAGGGGAAACCCTGGGGATAGTTGGCGAAAGCGGCTGCGGTAAAAGTTTAACGGCTTTATCCATTATGAGCCTACTGCCCTGCGGGGGAAAGATAACCCAGGGTAATATATATTTTAAAGGCAGGGATCTTTTAAACCTTAGCGACAGACAGATGCAAAAAGTCCGAGGAAATAACATGGCAATGATATTTCAGGATCCCATAACGGCTTTAAACCCTGTCCATACCATTGGCTGCCAGATAGCTGAGGTCTTAATGATACACAAGGGTTTAAGCAGGGGACAGGCCATGGAGCAGGCCCTGAAGGCTTTGAAACGCGTGATGATTCCCATGGCAGAATTAAGGCTTGGGGAATACCCCTTTCAAATGTCCGGAGGTATGTGCCAAAGGGTTATGATTGCCATGGCTCTAGTATGTAATCCAGAACTTCTCATAGCAGATGAACCTACTGCTGCACTTGATGTCACAATCCAGTCTCAGATAATAGATCTGTTGGCAGAGTTAAGAGAGGAATCAAAAACAGCAATTCTTTTAATAACCCATAACCTTGGAGTAATAGCTGAAATGGCACAGAAGGTTGCTGTAATGTATGCAGGTCAGATTGTAGAATTGGGCCATGTAAAAACAGTATTGGAAAAGCCTCTTCATCCCTATACAAAGGGGCTTTTAGAATCCATGCCTGGTAGTAATCACAGCCAGGGAAAGAGGCTTCATGTAATCAGGGGATCAGTTCCTGATTACATGAATTTACCTGACGGGTGTACCTTTCATCCCCGATGTTCCCAAGGCATGGAGCTGTGTAAAAGGGAAAACCCTTCACTGACTAGTATCACTGAAGGCCATTTTGTTCGCTGCTGGAAGGTGAAAGCTCAATGAATAAGACTTTATTAAAAGTAGAAAATGCTAAAAAGTATTTTCCTGTGGGTGGTGGTTTTCTCCAAAAACCAAGATATACTGTCAAGGCATTAGATGGCGTATCCCTTGGCCTTGACCAGGGGGAAGTCCTTGGTATTGTGGGAGAAAGCGGGTGCGGCAAGAGTACCCTGGGAAAAGTAGTCCTGGGATTGCTTGAGCCGACAGGGGGACGAATTCTTTTTGAGGATAGGGACATGGGCCAGCTCTCAAGGGAGGAATTAAGGCATACCAGAATAAATATGCAGATGATTTTTCAAGACACCTGGGGTTCATTAAATAATAGAATGACGGCTTCATATATTATTAAGGAGCCCTTGATTGTCCATAAAATAGGAAATGACAGGGAGCGTAAGGAAAGGGTGGAAATGCTTCTTGAATTGGTAGGCCTGGGTAGGAATTGTGGGAAGAAATACCCCCATGAGTTTAGTGGGGGGCAGCGCCAACGTATTGGTATTGCCAGGGCCCTTGCTTTAAACCCCAAACTCATTATCTGTGATGAGCCAGTTTCGGCCCTGGATGCATCTATTCAATCCCAGATTTTAAATTTATTGCAGGATCTGCAGGAAAAATTTAAATTAACCTATGTTTTTATCTCCCATGATCTAGGGGTGGTAAGGCACATCAGCCACAGGGTTGCAGTAATGTATCTGGGGAAAATAATGGAGCTTGCAGATAAGGAACATGTCTATGAAAACCCCTTCCATCCCTACACCAGGGCACTTCTTGATGCCATACCAGTACCAAGGGTGGGCAGCAGGAAAAGGAACCTCAGACTAGAGGGTGAAATCCCAAACCCAATAAACCCACCTTTAGGCTGCAAATTTTCCAACAGGTGCCCCCATGTCCGTGAAATATGTAAAGGTGTTGAACCAGAGCTAAGAGAGGCAGCCAGTGGTCATTTTGCTGCCTGCCATCTAGCATAGCTCCAGCTAGTTGTGTAAAAAAACAGATATTACTGCCTGATCATGGGAAAATGGTTTTGAGATAAATAATCTATTCTGCCTTGGAAACTTCTTGTCTGGGTTTCATTTTTGAGCTTCCAAACCAGACCAGGGCAAAGCCTAGCAAGAACAGAACCAGGTAAAGAATACTAAAGTTGTAGGGTATCAGCCCCCTGGCAGAACCAATGATCAGTCCAGCAAAAGCGTAGGAGAGAATTATCCTGTGGTTAATATAAAAAGCATTAATGGCATTTGCCAGCAGCAAGATTCCCAGAATACTGCCTATTCCAAACAGGGAAAGGTACAATATATTGAGCTCAGCTACGAAAAACAGCATGGAGTCATAAATACCCAGGATAATAAGAATAGAGCTTCCAGGAATTCCAGGAATAATCATTGCTGCACTTGATAAAGCTCCGCCTATCAAGAGCAGTCCCCAATTAATATCCATATTAAGAGAAAAATTGCCTATTGATTCAAAAACAAGGACAAAGCCAGTAATTATCCCAAGGACCATGGCAAGTACTCCCTTTTTATCGGGTTTTGGGCAGCAGCTAACAACGGGTTTGACCGAGGCAAGAAGACAGCCTAGCAGGAAAGCAGCAGTTGCATCCCT
>JAGXSK010000344.1 GCA_018333845.1 Clostridia bacterium
TTAATAGGTTCTTACCCTTTAGAGCATTCTTTTGTTGCATGCAATTTTCAGCTGCAGGATGTGGGATGTCTAACTTCGGCAAGATATAGGAGTTAGCATCACCAATCATGAGCGCAGCCGCTGGTTGCACTACCAGATTTAAAAGAATAAAACTTTTTCTGAAATTTCTTATTTGCCCAATTACTTTGGCTCTTTAAAAAACTTCAAGGTATTACGGCACATTTTTTGCATTGAGATAATGTAAGCAAATTTCTATTTCTTCAGGTCATTACACTTGAGGGGAGGATGAAAGAAGAGTTACTAATCAGGCAAGAAAAAATATTGGGAGGTTAAAGTATGAAGAATAACATCAGCAATAACTCTATCAAACCGTTAGTGTTTTGGCCCCCATTCCTGCTTCTGCTCGGGGCCGTAATATTCAGTTTTGTAAATGAAGCAGGCTTTGCAGCAATGACCACAGGTGCCAACAACTGGCTCATTGAAAACTTTGGCTGGGCATTTAGCATGACAGGATTTCTAATGGTTTTAATCGTACTGGTAATATATTTTTCACCCTTTGCCAGGGTTAAAATTGGTGGTTCTAAAGCCAAACCCCTTCTTAACAAGTGGCAGTGGTTCAGTATTACCCTTTGCACAACAATTGCTATAGGTATTTTGTTCTGGGGTACAGCTGAGCCCATTTATCATTTAATTTATCCGCCTGCATCTTTGGGTTTAGAACCAGGCAGTGCAGAAGCTGCTATATTTGCAATGTCAACAATGTATTTACACTGGACCTTTACGCCTTATGCATTATACTGTGTTCCTGCATTAATGTTTGCCTTTGCTTATTATAATATGAAAAAACCTTTTAGTTTGGGTGCTACCCTTACTCCATTAGTTGGAGACAAGGCAACTGGAAAAGCTGGTCAGGCCGTTGATGCCATCTGTCTATATGCTCTAGTTGCAGGAATGGCAGCTTCTTTGGCAACAGGCATTCTTACTATTTCTGGCGGTTTAAACTCCATTGCTGGTATTGGCAGCAATCCCTTTACCTGGGCCATCATTGGTACTGTTATCATAAGTACCTTCATAATTTCTGCAACTACTGGCCTGATGAGGGGAATTCGTATTCTTTCTGATATTAACACCAAAATATTCTTTGGTATCATTGCTTTTATCTTTGTATTTGGACCAACTGCATTTTTATTAAATCTTGGTGCTGAATCCTTTGGTCATTATCTCACTCATTTTTTTGAAAAGAATTTATTTACTGGCGCAGCTGCAGGAGATCAATGGCCCCAGTGGTGGACAACTTTTTATTGGGCTAACTGGTTAGCCTGGGCACCAATAACTGCCTTGTTCCTTGGAAGAATTTCCTACGGGCATACTGTTAAGGATTTTATTAAAATGAACTTCTTCTTCCCAGCAATTTTCGGTGCCATCTGGATTACTGTTTTTAGTGCTACTTCAATCAACTTCCAGATGAATGGAGTAGATTTATTGGGGGCTTTAAATAATGTAGGACCAGAGGCGGTAGGCTTCACTATTTTCAAGCAGCTGCCAATATCTGGGTTAATCATTCCCTTCTTCCTGTTTATTGCCTTCCTGTCATTTGTTACCGCTGCAGACTCAAATACAACTGCAATGGGTGGTATTAGTACAGCCTGCATTTCTCCTGATAGCCCAGAACCGCCAACCTTTATCAAGGTGGTATGGGGATTAACTGTAGGTATAGTTGCATGGGTTATGCTGAGTTTTGCAGGAGTTGACGGTATTAAGATGTTATCCAATTTAGGTGGCTTCCCTGCCATGATACTAGAGCTAGCAGTAGCATTAGGACTAATCATGGTTGTATCAAACCCAAGAAAATTTGATACCTTTAAGGAAGATTATTATGAAGATGGCACTGTTAAGCCAATAGTATCGGAAAGTGATAGAGATATAACTGATGTACCAACTGGCGATAAATCTGTTAATTGCTAAATCGAGTAGGAGGTGAATAATTAAGTACCGTTCGGTATACGGCGGTTCATGTTGGCACTATCAACCCCCACATCGGACTTTCACCGACTAGTAAGCACCCATGCTGGGCACATCAAGACAAGAACCTGCCATATTTTGGCAGGTTCTTGTCTTGATGTGTTTTTAATTAATCAGATCTTTTAAACTGGCAACCTTATTGAGTACTGTAACCATGTCATTATTCTTCACAAAACATGCATTAGCTTCATCAGTATCTATATGAAACTCCAAAACAAAGCTTGGTTTAACCCTTACTAAAACATTATGGAAAGTTAATTCTCTAATGCCATCTACGTGGACACTTACTCTATCACCATCTTTTACATCAAAAACCTCTGCATCTTCTGGCGGCATATGAATATGGCGGTCAGCAACTATAACTCCTTCTTTTAGTTCAATTGCTCCCCTGGGGCCAACAAGTATACACCCGGGAGTACCATCTACCTGCCCCGATTGCCTGACAGGAGCATCTACTCCTAATTTGAATCCATCAGTTCTAGAAATCTCAACCTGACTTGCTGATCTAACTGGGCCAAGAATACGTACCTTTTCCAAGCTTCCCTTTGGACCTTTTACAGTTACTGTTTCTTCAGCTGCAAATTCTCCAGTTTGAACAAGGTCCTTAATGTTTGTTAATTCGTAGCCTTTACCAAATAGCTTCTCTAAATCTTCTTTACTTAAATGTATGTGTCTGTTAGAAATGCCTATGGGTACCTGTAGTTGTATCATTTGTATCCCCATCCCCCTTTAAAAAGTTTACTGTTTATCCTACAATAAATGCCATTTGCCGTATAATTACTGCAATTCATCGTAATTATACCTTGAAGCATATTGCAGCATCAATCTTTATTACATATAAGCATATGTGTAATAAGGAAATGTTTCATACCTACTGAAGCCTTTCTTTAATTTCCTTTAGTTTGCTCGTTATTTCACAATTTAATACTACTTGTGCTTGAGGATCCCATTGAGTTTCTGTTCTGTTTATAATGGCAAGGTGTTTGGCTTTATCAGGCAAAAAAGCAGCTGGATAGACCTGAAGGCTTGACCCAATAATTATCATTAAATCACAGCCTGTTAAAACCTGTTGTGCCCTATAGTACTCATCATCCATGGCATCTTGAAAGAGTACGATATCAGGTCTTATGTTATAACCACATGATAAACATGTTTTCATCTCAAGCTTTATAGCCATTTTAGTCCAAATTTGGATTAATATTCCTGTACTTATCGTATAAAGCAGTTATAAAAATGGGAATAGAATATGTGAAACCCCAAATATTGGGGTTATTGTGTAATCATACTATTTAAGCTTTGAATATACCTAATATCCTTTGGCACAAGAAGCCTAAAAACATTACATAAGGCAATAATTCTAGAGCATGTTCTATCTCCTAACAAAATCTCCAATTCATTAAGAGTTAAATTAGATGTTATTATTGTTGGTAATTTATTATTTAGCCGATAGTTAAGGAGCGAGTATATTTTATTTACAGTCCATTGTGTGTAATTATGGGCACCTAAATCATCCAATATCAATATTGGAATATTCCATACCACATCCATCAGACCTTTTTCTGTAATACCATTATCATTTTTATCAAAGGTGAATCTTAATGCATCCAAAAAATCTGGAACTACAACAAAGAGAACTTCATGGTTATTGAGAAGTAGCTCTCTTGCTGTAGCTGATGCTAAAAAGGTTTTTCCGCTGCCTACCGGACCACAAAAAAACAAACCTTTTTTTACCTTGTTAGTGTTTATATCATTAACAAAACCTTTTGCTGCCAATAGTGCCTTGTTGGCCCTTTCTCTATAGGTGGCTTCACCATCAGGGGGTATAGTATTGGGATAATAATCCAGCTTAAAATTACTAAATTTTGCATCATTAAAGTTAACGCCCAGGTTAGCTTTTTTTATCTTTAAATCAAGTATCTTCTGCGACCAACATCTGCAGCGATAGGCTACCCCTTCATGTAAAACTATGCCCCTGTCATTGCATTTTTTACATTGATACATTTTAATAAAAGCACCTCTTAGGTAACATATATTTCAGAGAATTTATCATGGGGTTTCTGCTTCTGTTTTAGGTTTATGTTTTTAGCTTTTCTTTTTTCTTTAAAGTGTTTTTCATAATTATTTATTTCTTCAATGGTTCTTAACTGTAAACTGTCCCATGTTTTAAGTATTGAATCAATGTATTTAAAGCTTAATGCACCTTGTAAAACTGCCCTTTCCAGGGCTTCTAAAATAATATCACTAGAAAATCCATCAGAAGAGCACCACTGAACAATCTTGCTGCTTTCAATAGGAGATAGATATCTTCCAAATTCCTTTTCAAAAGTGCTATATACTTTTTTTAAGCTTTCAGAAGATAAAATGTTGTTAGAAGTATTTTCCTTGCTGCTTTGCCATACATTAAGCAATTTATCCCATAGGGGCTCAAGGACATAAGAGCTTTTTCCATGGTATTTTTCAGCTGATGAGTGAACTACAGAAATTAAACCCTTTTCAATTAAACGAGCTATGGTTGCTCTTATTTGGTCACTGCCCAGGGTCATACTTTTTTGAAGTTCGTCAATGGTGGGATATGTCTGTCCCAGGCATTCCCTAAATCTTAGCAATTGCAATATTACTACCAGTTCTACTTCATCCATATCTATATCTGCATAGTGTTTTAAAAGCAGTTGGGAAATAACTATTGGTTTTTCATTTAATAAATCCCTTAGACAAAGGCTGGAATTTTCACTCATACTTTATAACCATTCCTTTCGCTTCGCTCAAGGTACAAAACATAATGAAAGAATTCTTTCAGACTTCACACCTCAAAAAAGTTCTTAAAAACATTATAACAGGCTTTGTTAAAAAATGAAAAATTAATATTACTTTAAATCTAGACCTTGTACTTGGCTATTGTTTAATAAGCGGTGGTATTTGATGTTTCTTGTTTATCTGCTTATTTTTGTAAGAAAAATTCCTCTACTTTTGCTATTGCTTTTGGCAGGGCAAAAACAATAACCCTGTCATGAGGATTAATAATATCTTTACCAGTTGGGACTATCACATTATCACCTCTAACAACAGCTCCAATAATTGCATCCTTTGGAAAGTTTAAATCCTTTAGTTGTTTTCCTGTTACCCGTGAATGGCTTTGTGCTATAAGCTCAATCATTTCCGCCTTTGCTCCACCAATTAAAGATACAGATACAATATCACCTTTACGTATAAATCGTAATATGGCACCTGCTGTTAGCAATCTGGGGCTAACAGCAACATCTATTCCCACCTTTTCCACAAGGGGAACATACTCTGTTCTTCTTATTTGCGCAATAGTTCTTTTAGCACCAAGATGCTTGGCAATAATAGAGACAAGAAGATTTACCTTGTCGTCATTGGTAACTGCCACGAAAAAGTCTGCCTGTCCCACTTCTTCCTCTTCCAGTAAGGATATGTCAGAACCGTCTCCTTGTAAAACCAAAGTATTGGAAAGCTTTTGGGATATTTCTTTACAAACCTCAATGTTTTTTTCGATTAGCTTTACTGTATAACCTTTTTTTTCTAATAACTTGGCAAGGTAAAATCCAATTCTCCCGCCACCTAGTATGGTAACATTTTCTGTCTTTACTCTTTCCTTGCCTAATACCTTTTCAATGGCCACCATATTAGTGGTTTCAGCAAGTACAAATACTAAATCATTGGGCTTTAGTTGATCGTGACCACGGGGAATAATCATTTTTTCATTACGGAGTATTGCAACAATTAGGTTTGGTTTTGGAAACTTTATATCCATCAATCTTTTATAGGCTACAGGTGAGTCTTTGGTAAGTTGTATTTCAACCATCTGGACTTTGCCGTCAGCATAATAGTCAACATTTATTGCCTCTGGTACCTCAGCAAGCTTGCCAATCATTTCTGCCGTAACTTTTTCAGGGTTAATTACTAAATCTATTCCAAGGGCATCAGCAGAAATTTGATTATTATCCACATATTCTGGATTTCTAACCCTGGCAACGGTTTTTTTGACACCAAGTTTTTTGCCAAGCAAACAAGCAACCATATTTAATTCATCATATTCTGTCACTGCAACCAAAAGTTGGGCATCACATATTCCCGCCTCGTGAAGTATAGAGATACTTCCTCCGCTGCCAAGAATTGTTTGTACATCTAAATTTTCTTCTACTATTTGTTTTCTCTCACTATTATTCTCTATTACTACAACATCATGATTAGCATAGCTAAGCATTTGTGCTATGCTAAAGCCAACCTTTCCTGCCCCAATAATAATTGTCTTCATAAATAAACACTCCTAAAAAATTAAGGGAGATTAATAATAAATTGTATTTCCAACTGTTTGTATTATAATAGATATAAATCTTGTTCGCAATAGTAGGTTCAAGGGCAGGAAATTGAGGAAATGGGTGATAATATTATGGAAGTAATAGCTTTAGTGGGTCCAAGTGGAAGCGGAAAAAGTCATAGGGCCTTATTAGTAGCTCATGAATATAATATAGATATCATAATTGATGATGGTCTGGCAATTAAAGGTTCTCAAATTTTGGCCGGCATCTCTGCAAAGAAACAGCCTACAAAGGTTGGCGCTATTAAGACTGCCTTGTTTAGTTCACAAGAGCACGCAGATGATGTTAAAAGTATAATTTGTAAGGAAAAAGCAAAAAAAATCTTAATTCTTGGAACGTCTAATGAAATGGTTTATAGAATAGCAATAAGATTAAATTTGCCAGCACCTGAGACAATTGTGTATATAAGAGATATTGCAACAGAAAAAGAAATTGAGCAAGCTTATAATAGGAGAAAAAAACATGGAACCCATGTTGTACCAGCTCCAACATTAGCAGTTAAACCTAGATTTTCTGGATTAATGATACAACCCTTCAAGGTATTGTTTAGTAATAGTTTGAAAGACAATGTTTTATCAAAGCCCATTCATTTAGAACAAACTGTAGTAAGGCCTACATTTAATTACTTGGGAAAGTTTTATATAAAAGATCCTGCACTTAAAGATATAATAAAATATTCTGTTAAAAAATCTGGTTTTTATGTCAGGTTAACTAAAATTGACATAGAAACCCGTGCAGAAGGAATAATCATTGGAATTGAATTGCTAGTCAAATATGGAGTGTATAGTATTCCCATGGCCATTAAAAAAATACAGGGCATTATTTCAGCTGACGTGGAATATATGACAGCCATAAATGTATTAAGTATTAATGTTTTAGTGAAATCTGTTTACATAGAATAGATATAAGAATAAGCGAAGAATTTTCTTCTTCGCTTATTCTGCCTAAATACTATCTCCATTAATTCTTTTTTGAACAAACCTTTCAATTCGCTTCATGGCTTCAACAAGATTAGCTACAGAAGAAGCATACGAACAGCGTATATGCCCTTCTCCACCAAGACCAAATGCAGTGCCAGGAACAACAGCTACTTGCTCCTCACCCAGCAATTTTTCTGCAAATTCTTCAGAGGTTAAGCCAGTTTTAGTGATATTGGGAAAGATATAAAAGGCCCCTTCTGGCTCAAAAGTATCCAAGCCCATATCCTTAAAGGAATTATAAACTAAGCGCCTTCTTTTATCATATTCATGATACATTTGATTAATATGTTCCTTCCCATTTTTTAGAGATTCAATTGCTGCTTTTTGGCCCATTATTGGGGCACATAGCATGGTATACTGGTGTATTTTTACCATGGCTCCTATTAAAGGTTCAGGACCAAAAGCATAGCCAATTCTCCATCCTGTCATGGCCTGGGCTTTGGAAAAGCCATTTAAGACAATTGTTCTTTCCTTCATCCCTGGAAGGGTTGCAATGGAGACATGTAGTTTACCATAAGTAAGCTTGCTATAAATCTCATCGCTTATAACAAGTAAATCATTTTCAATGATTATGTCTGTAATAGCTTCCAAGTCTTGTTTATCCATAATCCCACCAGTAGGATTGTTAGGATAACAAAATATAATTGCCTTTGTTCTCGGTGTAATGGCTCCCCTTAGTTGATGGGGCTGTAATTTAAAGGCATATTTTTCTTCAGTTTGGATGGGTACAGGTGTGCCTCCGGCAAGGGTTACACATGGTTTGTAAGAAACGTAAGAAGGTTCACATACTAATATTTCATCCCCAGGATTAGTTATAGCCCTTACAGCCAGGTCTACCCCTTCACTAGCACCAACTGTTATCAAAATTTGATTTTCCGGACAATAATCCAGAGAATATTCTTTGTTTATAAATTTTCTTAGTTCGTTTCGCAATTCAGGTAAACCCTTATTGGAAGTATACATGGTGTATCCCTGGGAAAGGGAGTGGTTACATGCTTCTCTTACATGCCAGGGTGTTACAAAATCTGGTTCACCTACGCCTAAAGATATTACCCCAGGAGTTCCGGCTACCAGGTCAAAGAATTTTCTAATTCCAGATGGTGGTATGTCCTTTACTCGTTGGCATAAAAATCTACTGCTGTCACTCATGGAATAATCACCTGCCGTCTATCCTTTTCATCATCTTCTAAAATTACATCTGCAACTTTATATTTTTTCAATACAAAATGGGTAGTAGTACTTTGAACCCCTTCTATTATGGCAAGTTTTTTATGAACAAACTCTGCAACTTCTTTTAAGCTTTTACCAACAGTCTGCACCGAAAAATCATAAGTGCCGGACATTAAAAATACTGATTTAACCTCAGGATATTTGTATATCTTTGCAGCTAGTTCATCGAATCCTACATCTCTTTGAGGCGTAACCCTTACATCAATAAGAGCAGTAACTAAATCGTTTTTTCCAGCTTTGTCCCAGTTAATTAAAGCTCCATATT
>JAGXSK010000345.1 GCA_018333845.1 Clostridia bacterium
GTTGCACAATATGTACCAGCCAACTAGGTTGTTTATTGTTAGTGCCTGCTGTTTGCGCTGATGACACCATGGGCATTAGTAAGAGCATGGCTACAGCCAACACTAATGTAAAGTATTTCTTTTTCAATTACATTCCTCCCTTTGCTGTAATTTTTAGGTCGTATCGGGAATATTCGACAATAACAGCAAAAGGCCTTTAAGAAAATTATTCCTATTTATGGCCGAATATTTTACACAATGGTTTTGTCTAGATTTATAACCCTTGCATCCTGTAAATCCTTAACTGTTGCTTCATCAAGATTAAAATAGACTGCTTTTTCTGTTGGGTTAACGGGCTGGGGAAAGCTTCTTCTATTGAGCGGGCCGTATTTTTTATAGTTATAATGCCCCCACCCATATAAAATAAGTGCAGCTGCAGAAGCAAGCACAAAAGTTGTAACAACTATCCTAACAGTGTCCTTTACTTCCCCTATAAATATAATTTCCCTGGAAAGATAAGTAAGGTTAAAGTACCACGCAATTAATGAGAACACTATCTGGAATGATGTTACTAGAACATAGGTCCATCCAAGGGCAGTCAGGGTACCCTCAACTGCTTTGACCTTTCTCTTTTGTCTGCCATCAATTATTGTCATTTAGCTTTATCCCCCTGTCTGGACTTTCCCAAACGGCATATGCATTTTTCTTAGATTTAAGTGCTCTTGGGATGGCACTTAGGATAACAAATGCATTAAAATACCAGTACAAAACTGGATACCAGACAGCCCATAAATAATATTTTACCAGGTGTTTGTCATATTGCCTGTCCATTAAAATGGCAATAAAAAACTGAATTAAACATACTAAAGTAAGATAAGAGCCTGCCCAAAAAATAGGGATGAATAAGCTGCTGTCAATAATCATTACAACAATAAATAAAATACTTACAAAGGTCCAGCACAATGACCAGGTTATGCTTAATACATGCTCAATGTATACTGGCACCAGTCTTCTTTGCCTCCAGTCCAGAAAAACATCCCAATGCCGTAATATACATTCTAGCCCCCCCTGGGCCCAGCGAACCCTTTGATTCCATAAGCCCTTTAAGGTCTCAGGAACCAGCATCCAGCAAAGTGCTCTTGGTTCATAACGAATGTCCCAAAATCTTTTTTGAAGTTTCCAGGTTACACCAATATCCTCAGTAATTATATCCCTGTCCCATAAACCACAATCAAGTAAAGCCCTTTTTCGAAAGGCTACTATTACCCCCGAAACAGTCATTACCTTGCCCAGGATTCTCTGGCATCTTTTAATCAGTCCTATTATACTGGAAAACTCACATAATTGAATACGAGCTAATAAAGAGCTGCGATTTCTAACTCTAGGATTACCGGTAACAGCCCCCACCCTTTCTCCTATATTTGGAACAGTAAAATGAGGGATTAAATACCTGAGAGCATCCTTATCCAGTATTGCATCTGCATCAATACAAACCAGATATTCTCCCCTGGAAGCTATTAAACCTAGATAAAGGGCGTTTGCCTTGCCCGCATTTTTCTTTAAATCAATGATGCGAAGTTTTTCAGTTTGATCCATACATTCTTTTAATACTTGTCCTGTGGTATCACTACTGCCATCATTTACAGCAATTATTTCATATTCTGGGTAATTTAAATCCTGCAGATTGCTAATGGTTTCCCTTATAGTCTCTTCCTCGTTATAACAAGGAACAATTATGGTTACAAAGGGTGTCTCATATAAGGGTAATGGTGGTTTTCTTTCCCTTCTAATATAAAACAATAAGGCTCCTCCAACCCAAATTACACTCATAACCAAGGGGTACCAAAAAACAAATGCTGTTAAAGCTACCAAGATGATATCCATATTATAACCCCCTTGTCACACAGCAGACATATTTCCAGCCACGGACATAGTTCCCTATTAGTAGTGAAGCAGAATCCTTATAATCTGTCCATATGATTTTGTTTCCAAATCCCATAAGTTACATAATAAATGGATCAATAAATGTTCTCCTCCTTGCTGTCACCTTTATCAAAATTAAAATTTATAGATCATATTAGATTTTCATTCCAAATTATAGTATAATTTACAAAAGGGTTATCTATAATAAAAATGAACAGGTTTGCACCTATTCGATTATAATAAAGAGGTGGTTGGTCAATGACATACGACTCTTTAATGAATTCAGGAAATAGCAATAAATTGATAAACAGGTACACAATAAAGGAAGAAATCTTCAACAGTATAACTCATGGCATTGGTGCCTTGTTAAGTATTGCAGCTTTAGTAATTTTAGTTGCTTTTGCCAGCATCAACGGTGATATATTGCAAATAGTAAGCTTCAGCATCTACGGATTTACTTTATTCTTTCTTTTTACATCCTCCACACTATATCATAGTATTTTTCATGAAAAGAGTAAACAGGTTTTTAGGGTTCTTGACCATATGTCCATATATCTGGTCATTGCAGGCAGTTACACTCCCATTGCCCTTGTTGCAATGAAGGGAACCTGGGGATGGATAATCTTTGTTTTAATTTGGTCCTTGGCAGTATTGGGAATTCTCCTAAAGGCTTTTACCCTGAGCAAATCAAAACACTCATCAATCTTACTTTATGTAATAATGGGCTGGTTAATAGTAATAGCTATTAAACCCATGTTAAACACCATACCTCCTGGATTATTTACCTGGTTACTTATAGGAGGCTTAACCTATACCATTGGGATAATCTTTTACATGTGCAAGAAAATACCCTTTAATCACGGCATATGGCATATTTTTGTACTGGGAGGAACCATAATTCATTATCTAGGCATACTATTTCATCTGGCATTATGAAATACTAGCAGTATTGCCAAATTTAACCTGTATAAAAAAGATTTTTTTGTTTATTTTATTCAGCAATAATTGTTTTTTCTCTTTTATTTTTGCTAGGTATTGGTTATACTAGATTTGCCTAGAAAATGCTAAGGTAATAATCATTAACCTCCTCGATTTTGTATAGTCTGGGAAGTTTTTTGGATTAGCTTTACCGGCCGGGCAATAAAAACATGGAGGTTTTTTTATGTACACTGATAAAAATCTGGGTTGTAAGGATTGTGGCAAGAAATTTGTTTTCTCAGCTTCAGAGCAGGAGTTCTATGCAGAAAAGGGATTTGCAAATGAACC
>JAGXSK010000346.1 GCA_018333845.1 Clostridia bacterium
CCCGCCTCTTTCCCGGGTAAGCCCGCAGATGCAGCGCAGCAGCGTACTTTTGCCCACGCCGTTGTTTCCCGCGATGCCCACGATTTCACCGCTGCCGGCCGAAAAGCTCACATGGTCAAAGACGCGGTTACCCTTGATCTCACAGCAGAGATCCTTAATCATCAGCACATGTCCGGCATCAGGCACTTGGACATCAGGCGCGCGCAAGGTATTCGCTTGCAGTGTGCGCAGGCCCATCCTGATCCGCTGCTCGTCGGAGAGTGCCAAGAATTCATCGCGAGTATAGATATGCACGATTTCTCCGTTTTCTGTGCTATTCCGAATTCGGGATAGTGTCGATAACGGCAAGATCTATAGATCTCAGCAATTTGAACTTATTTGTGCAGGCCTTGGTTGTACCCTCATCCACTCAAAGCCTTATGAGCCAAATGGTCGGGGCAAAATTGAGAGGTTCTTTTTAACGGTAAGAAGAAGGTTTCTATCAGCAATAGATCCTACTGCTGTTAAGAGTATTGATGAGTTTAACAGTATGTTTTTTAAGTGGCTAGATGAGGATTATCAGAAAAAGCCCCATGCTTCCTTAGATGGAATAGCACCTCTAGATTACTTTATGGGGCAAGTCCACAGGCTTAATCTAAATTTAAACCCAAAAGAGATTGAGGAGAAGTTTCTAGTTAAACAGAAAAGAAAAATTGGCCATGATGGAACCTTTAGTATAGATAGGTTGTTGTACGAGACTAAAACAAAATTTGCAGGCTTAACTGTTGAAGTCCGGTATGATCCAGCCTGGCTTACAATACCTTTTACGCCAATTCTCATATATATTGATGACAAAAAGGTTGGCGAGGCCTTACAGGTTAATTTCCATGATAATGCTCATATGAGACGCAGAGGCAGATCTCCTGCTAATTCTAATGATGTAACTGCCAATATTACACTTTCGCCTTCTGAGGAAAAACCTTCTCAGACAATTTCTTTTGCTTGGATGATGAAGGAGGTAGAGTGATGTTTACCCAGTTTTTCGGATTAAAGTATAATCCTTTTAGCAAGGAGCTTGATATTAATGATGCTTATGAAAGCAGCGATATTTTGGAACTAAACTCAAGGCTTAAATATATGCAATCTTCTAGGGGCATATTTTTGCTCATAGGAGAACCTGGTACTGGTAAGTCTACTGCTTTAAGAAGATTTACTTCTAGTCTTAACCCTGGGCTGTACAAGTCCTGTTATTTTACTTTATCTACTGTTACTGTAATGGATTTTTACAGAGGCCTTTTAATTGCTTTAGGTGAAACTCCTTCGCATAAGAAGGTGACAATGTTTCATCAAATACAAGAGGCTATTTGTTCTTACTACTATGATCAAAAGATTACTCCTGTAATTATGTTAGATGAAGTACAGCTAGTGTCAAATAGTATACTTGAAGATCTTAGGCTCCTGTTTAGTTTTAAGATGGACTCCCAGAACCCTTTCATACTTATACTGTCAGGGCAACCGCAGATTAGAAGCAAGCTTAGTCTTTCTGTCAATGCTCCTCTTAAACAAAGGATAACCATTAAACATATTATGCAGGGTCTTAAGAAGGAGGAATTAGAGCAGTATCTTACAAGCAGACTTAAGATTGCTGGGCTATCTGATAATATTTTTACATCCTCAGCCCTTGAGGCTATTTATTCTATTTCTAAAGGCATACCACGTTTAGTGAATAACCTTGCTACTGCTAGTCTGATGTATGCATGTTCTAAGAAAACACACCAGATAGATGAGGAAACTGTTTATCAGGGTCAAAAGGATTTTGATATGTAGGAGGAGGATCAATAATGGTACAAAAACAAGCTCATAAGTACGAAATTCTTAAAAACCCTACTACTGTTAAATTACTAGCCAAAGAACTTATTCTTGCTAGTGATCTGTACATTGCTAAACAGTTAGATGAGACACACTACCGTGAGCTTATCCTCTATTTTGCTAAGTTTCATGGTAAGAAACTATTTTCTGCAAGTGGTAGTTTAAATCCCACAGTCAAAAACCGCATCGGCAGCAAACGGTGCGGTCTTGTGGAGTTAATGCTTGAGGGTTATCAGCCCTCTATGTTTTAACTTTTTAGTTTGAAAGCTAGGAGGATAATTAATGCACAATATTTCTATTGATAAAGAACCAATGTATGATGATTGGACTCTTGAGTTAATTGACACACAGCAGGTTGAAGATTTAATTGCAGCCCTTATTAAGTATTGTGTAAGGCTGGAAAAACAAGTTGTAAATCTACGCTGCAGGGTAAATCGTTTAACTCCTAATAATCAGCCCAAACCTTATCCAGAGCTTCATAGTAACATTTATCAGGTGTTTTATGGCTACGAAGCATATTCTAAGTTTGAGCATCTTTTCAAACCATACGATTTGTAACAAGGGCAGGTATTCCTGCTCTTTTTCTATATCTTTTGTGGTAAGATTATCATAAGTAATTTGCTTGTACAAACCATATTTTACTAAGCAAATTAGACGTAACCCTACTGCAATTTGATAATATGTTGGTGTCTATCCTATGATAATTTGAAAAAAACACCCTATTTCTGGTAATTGCTCCTGAATTAATCTGATATTTTAGGCTGCTTTAATTTGAAAATCGACACTACACACTTCATACAGCGATTCTGCGTCAAGCGTAATCTTTTCACAACATGGACACTTTTTCAAACTCATTATTTACCATCTCCATACTTCATCAATCTACTTTCTCCAATATGCTTTAACCTAGTTCGGTCCGTCAGAGAAAAACCTTATGATGTCGCTGCCAATTACTTACTATAGGCGAGGGGACATGTTGCTCTACAGGTTTCCCGTAGCATGGACTATATCTTTACCCAAACTAATGCGGTTGGAGTAACAAATTTGTCAATTTGTCAAGCCTGACCCCACTTGTACAAAGTAATTTAATATAGCGATTTCAGAACGATGAGATCCGGAATGTAATTAGACATTAAATCAAAATCATTGTCATTATGAAGCAATGCTAACTTATTCTCAATAGCGGTAAGAGCAATAAGTATGTCGAGTGTACTTCGCGGGGTTACACCTATACGTCTCAAGTCAAAATATATTCTGGCAGCCTTCTCAAAAATAGAGGCTTCTGGCTCTAAATAAAAGATTTGCTGAGTTGAAAGATATTCTTTCAGTGTATTAAATTCTGTCTCATTTCTCGCTCCCTGCAGAATCTCTTGGTAGGTGTATGACGATATTCCAAAAGGGATATCTCGCGACAGAACATCTTTAAAAAGCCCTGTTTTCTCATCAACTTGTCCTTTTAAAAACCCAATAAGAACAGAGGTGTCAACTAATACCATATGTTAACGCCCCTTTCTCATTGCTTTATAATCATAATTGTCGGCAAATTGAATTTTACCCTGTAATTCGTTCAAGTCCTTGCGTGTATGGCGTTGTACAAACTCGACTAAAGCCCTGTCAACAACATCCTTTTTCGTAGTTAAGCCAGAAACACGCATAGCTTGCTTAATAAGGTTATCATCAATTACAATATTAGTACGCACATTAATACACCTCCTTATACACATTATATTGCACATAAAATACCTCTGTCAATCACAAAAAAATCGAGTAGGAGGCGGTGACTAACCGACGTGATAAATTAATGTTTGATTCCATGATATATCGATATCTCTCTTTTTTCAAACGACCGTCCCCTGGGTAAAAGACTCTTTCTCATACTGATCCCGTAATTATCAAACAATTTTTCTTAACACTGTTTCAACATTCTATAGCCTCCGGTCATTCTCTTGCCATACTGAATCAAGTTCTGTCATCCTAAATCAGAACCCAGAATTCAAGGCCATTATCAATATTCAGGCTTACCCGTAAGCCCGCTGGCAAGTTTTTCATCCATAGAAAGCTTTAAATTCGCTACACTATAACCTCTCTGGATAATAGACTCATTGATCTGAGTTCTTTCCGGAACAGGGCGGGGATCAAACTTGTCATAGTTTTTGCCCGCTCCGCCCGGATGTCCTCAGCAAAGTCAGTCATTGACTATAGAGTTTACCTCCGCCCCCAGCATAATGGCGCCACTAAACTTCACTTCGGCATTTTTCCGGAATAACCCACATCTCCATGTAAGCGGCGTCCGGGTTAGCCCTGTAATATTTCTCCGCCGAAAAAGGCTGTGTCGTCAGCCCCCGCTTGGCCAGCC
>JAGXSK010000347.1 GCA_018333845.1 Clostridia bacterium
CATGGAGTTATTGAAGCATTAAAAGCCAGCGGTGCAAACTGGTGGCAAATTGTCTTCCAGGCTGTAATTCCCTCTTCTATAACTTACATGCTGTCCTGGACCTTTATGAGGTTTGAAATAAATTTTGCTGTGGCAGTAGCCATGGGAGCAGTTGCCGGTGCTGGCGGATTAGGTTTTGAGTTGTTCATGGCCAGCGGTCACTACTTTGATTTGAGAGAAGTAGGAATGATCACTTACTTTATATTAATCACGGCATTTGTCCTGGAAGCCATCTCCACAAAACTAAAGCTAAGGCTTAAAGAAAGTGTTTAATGGGGGCAGCAATGAGCAGAAGTTTTATGAACAGGAAAAATAGAACTGCCATACTTGTTAAGGGGAATTGGCAGATAGCCGGGTCATTGGCCCAGGAGATAATTTCAAAATATAATGTTCAAATAATCCAAAAGCCCAGCAGGGGTCTGGTAATGATAAAAGTTCGTGAGGGTGCCAGGAAAAGTGTTTTTTATTTGGGAGAAATGCTGGTTACAGAATGCAAGGTTCAGATTAACGAATATTTGGGAGTAGGTGTAATCCATGACGACAATGCTGAAATGGCTTATAACCTGGCTGTAATTGACGCAGCATACAATGCCTGCCTTTTAGAAACAACGGCTTGGGAGAAAACTTTAATTGCAGAGCATGAAAGGATACGAAGCAGGGAAGGAAAAGAAATGGCCAGTGTTTTAAAGACTAAAGTAAACTTCACAACCATGGACGTATAAGGAGGGTATCTGTTGGAAGAATTTGATCATGTACATCATTTGCAGAAAGCATACAGAAAGCTAGTTGACTGCATCTCTTATCCAGGTACTATAAACTCTCTCAAGGGAATTAGTGATATCCTCAATCTCTCAATACCCTGTAACAATTCAGCCATGGTGCTGGCATTGATGCTTTTAGATACAGAGGTTAGTTTTCATATAACTGGCAGCAGCTTTGAAAAAGTTTCCAAATATATTAGTCAATTAACCTATTCAAGGATTGTGTCTGTTGAAAAAGCAGATTATATATTTGTGCTGCAAGAGCTAGATAAATTCCAGCTTGACGAAACAATTAAACAGTGTAAAACAGGAGATTTAATAAACCCTCATGCTTCAGCTACCCTTATAGTTGAGACCAGGGGAATAACCAGTGAGAACATGTATGTTTTTAGAGGTCCAGGAATAAGCGAAGAAAGATTTGCAGCAATTTACCTTGATGAAGATAACACTAGCTGGATAGAGTCAAGGAAACAAAAAAACTGTGAATACCCCCTGGGTATAGATATTTTTTTCATGGATCAAGAGCATAATTTATTGGCACTACCAAGAACTACAATGGTTGACCATGCCCAGGGGCATTTTAAGAAGACCTTATTTTAAAAAAAGAGGTAGTATATATGGGATATGTAGCTGTAAAAGGCGGCACCGCAGCAATTGAGGAGTCAATTAAAAGGCTCCATTATGAACGCATAAAGGGCAAAAAGATTATTGAGGCAGATACCATAAAAAACACCATGCGTGGTTTTATAGATAAAATCATGTCTGAAGGCAGTCTATATTCAAGAGACCTGGCTGCTTTGGCCATAAAACAGGCTGAAGGCAATCCTGAGGAAGCTGCCTTTCTCATCAGGGCATATCGTTCCACGCTGCCCAGGATGCACTATTCAAGGGTTGCTGAGCCTGATGAAATAAGAATTGAAAGGCGGATTTCTGCAGCATTTAAAGATGTTCCAGGTGGTCAAATTTTAGGCGCTTCAGTTGATTATACTCATCGCTTGCTGAACTTTGAACTTTATGATGAAAAATTAGAAGATCTGGAGCTACTCCTTGCTGAGTATGATAAAACTGCAGCAAATGCCGTTGAAAACACCAATGGGTTTCCCAAGGTTGTAGATTTTTTGCGTCAAGAGGGCCTTATAGCCAAGGTTGAGGCTGATGATGCAGAACCCAGAGACATAACTAGAAAATCCATAGAATTTCCAACGACTAGAAGCGAGAGATTACAAACCTTGACTCGTGGTGAAGCTGGAGCTGTAACAGCCCTGGGTTATGCAGCCATCAGGGGTTATGGTGCCGTTCATCCAACAGTGGGTGAATTAAGGGTTGGTCAGCTTCCAGTTTACATTGATTATCCCTTTGCGGATAATGATGATGAAAACAGCATATATATTGGAGAAATTCAAATAACCGAGGTGGAAACTTTAATTCCCTCTATGGCAGAAAAGCAGCAGGGTAAAAAAGAAATTGAATTTAGCATTGGTTATGGGATTTGTTATGGACAGAATGAAACCAAGGCCATAGCAATGAGCATACTTGATAATTGTTTAGAAAACTCACATGTTAATTCACCAGTTCATGATGAAGAATTTGTATTAATGCATATTGACTGTGTGGAAGCTGCTGGCTTTATTTCACATTTAAAGCTGCCGCATTATGTAACATTTCAATCAGAGTTAGATACTGCCAGAAAGACCAGGAAGCCAGGAGGATATGGTGATGAGTAATCCATATAACTTTGCTTTTTTTGATGAAGGCTCAAAAAGAGAGATAAGAAGGGCTACTCTGAAGGCTATTGCTATACCAGGATATCAGGTGCCCTTTGCCTCCAGAGAGATGCCCATTGCTAGAGGCTGGGGTACAGGTGGGCTGCAGCTTACCCTTTCCTTGCTTGGTCAAGACGATATAGTTAAGGTCATAGATCAGGGTTCCGATGAATCAGTAAATGCAGTAAACATTAAAAAATTAATACAATGCACGTCAGGTGTAAGGATAACAGATAAAACTGCAGAAGCTACCCTTATTCAAAGCCGTCACAGGATACCTGAAAATGAATTATCTGAAGGGCAGATCCTTGTATTACAGGTTCCTATTCCAGAGCCCTTAAGAGAGGTGGAACCCAGTGAATATAATACAAGAAGGCTGCATGCAGATAAAGATTACAGCGGTATCTGGTTGATGCTTTTTGAACAGATCATGAAGTACCAGACCCTTTCCACAGGTGCAGATCATCCAGTAATGGTCCATGGGCGCTATGTTATGGCCCCTAGTCCTATACCCCGCTTTGATAATCCCAAGATGCACCATTCAAAGGCCCTGATTCTTTTGGGTGCTGGCAGAGAGAAAAAAATCTATGCAGTACCTCCATATACAAATGTTACATCCCTGGCTTTTGATGATTACCCCTTTGAAATTGAGAATTTTGACAATAAAGCATGTCATTTGTGCGGTGC
>JAGXSK010000348.1 GCA_018333845.1 Clostridia bacterium
CCCATGTATATAGATATAACAATCTGTAGTGTTTTTAAATTTAAAGTCTATTAAACCCCATACTATTGTTGCATCTCGGCTTAGCTCTACGTATGGTACTGTAAGGCTGTGGTTTCTTCTTTCAATTACCTGAAGATCTGCTAATAAAACAGCATTGTATAAGGTGGATGAAACCTGACATATTCCTCCCCCTACTCCATCCAAGACAATGTCTCCAACATAAATTGGTGAAGACTTATAACCCCTTTCAGTCGTTCTTTTGCCTACAGTTTCATTGAAAGAGAATACTTCCCCCGGAGCTACTATGGTGCCATTTATGGCTTCTGTAGCTATCCTTAAATTATTTGTTCTATCTGCAAGATTAGCATTAAACTCTGTTGAATAATGAGCCATTAGCTCATTTATGCCCATTTGACTAAGCTTTTGGCTAGTGATTTCTGGGGTTATGTATTTCACAGGTACTTCCAGCATTACATGTTCATTATCAATGTCCTTAATCTGTATTAATTCAATTAATTTCTCTTTATCAAACCTTAAGCCCTTAATTTCGTCAATGATTGTAACCTTTCCCTCTACATACTTAAAATATGCATTAACGGGTTCTGGTAAAGATATATTGTCAAGTTCATGGATAGAAGAATAGAATAATTCCTCATTTATTTTATACGCAAAATAGAAATCCAAAGGATTAAAGTAAATATCTTTAAAATTGTGGATGGTAATTAAAAAATTATCATTGTACAGGGACAGTATCTCTTCCTGGATCTGCTCTTTGTTAGTATAGATTCCGACATCATTAAAGCTGTATTTAAAAGTAAGTTCTTCATGGAGAAGAATTAGTTTTTTATCCCTTAACAGGGAGTTTTCAAGTTGAGCAAGGGTTTCCCTAAGGTCCTCTGTTTTTGTCCCGCCCAGGTTTTGCCCTTGAACAAGCAGGTTATATGGCAAATAAGTACTTATTAGTATGCAAATAATAGAAAATATTGTGTAGACGAGAGTAATGCAAATAATAAAAGCCCTTTGGCTTTTAGTTAAAATATGCATGGCAGCAATCCTTATCCATAAACAATATACTTTATACTTTGAAATATATTGGGACTGGGTTTGTACTTATGCATATGCTTAAAAAAGCTAAGGTATTTTATTTTTTTAAATAAGGTAAATTTGCCAAAATCCTTTAATAATAATTGATAATGTTTTTTCAAGGCGTTTAAAAGCATAAAAAAACGATGAATATTTTATAAAAATTCATCGTAAAAAATTATTAATGCCTTGACTAAGCCATAAGCCGAGTTCTGTCTAGGATGATCATCTATCTAGGCCTATTGTTGCCAATAGGCTCAAGCGACCTTACCCGGGAACGGAACGGGCCATTCCAATGTTCCCCTATTCGGTCTTGCTCCAAGTGGGGTTTACCGAGCCAACCGGGTCACCCCGGCTGCTGGTGAGCTCTTACCTCACCTTTCCACCCTTACCATAACAGATGTCGGAAGTCGGAAATCAGATGTCTGACCTATTCGGACTTCTGACCTCGGACCACCGACATCTGAACATGGCGGTCTGTTTCTGTGGCACTTTCCTTAGAGTCGCCTCCACTGGGTATTACCCAGCACCCTGCCCTATGGAGCTCGGACTTTCCTCATGCTCAATGCACGCGATCATCTGGCTTACTCAAAGCATAGATAATTATTGTCTTTACTGGATAATCATCTTAACATACTTCTGTGTAGCTTGTCAAAAGTATTTAATTGGAATTGCGCTCAATTATAAATTGCGCTCATGCATAATGTTATTTTACTATACAATGCCTGCAACTAGTGTTCTGGGATTTGCTTGCAATAGGTTTTGAATTAATAAAAAAATAAGATAACCTGTCCAGACTGTAAAAGTGGTGTACCAGAGCTTTTTAAACTATGGAATCCCCATTGTTTAATTTTAATTATAAATGAAAAATTTTAAAAATTATAAATCTTATAAAAAACTCTTGATAATTAGGAAATTAAAGGTTATTCTAATAGATAACAATATAAATAAATGCAGAAATATAAAAGTGTGGAGTGAAGCCCCATGGAAAATTTATCCAAGCACAGAGAGTTGGAACAAGTTTTTAAAGCTTTAGCAGATGTTACAAGACTAAAAATTGTTCAGATGGTTTCAGAAAAAGAAATGTGTGTCTATGACATTTTTCAAGAGTTAAACATCAGCCAACCTGCCGTATCGCATCATCTGAAAATTCTTAAACAGGCTGGTCTGATAGTGGGGCGCAAAAGGGGCAAATGGGTCTTATATTCTATTGATGATAACCGTAGAGATTTTTTAAAGTTAATAGACTGGTACTATGATAATCAAGAGTTAAAAACCAAGAGTTCTTAAATAAAAAACTGAGCTTCTAAAGCGCTCAGTTTTTTTAAAATCTATTACCACATTTATGACAAAACAAAGAGTCTACACTAACGCTTGGAGTTTCACATAGGGGGCATTGATCAAGGTGTAAAGGAACAATCCTATAATTATAATCCTCCATTGTCAGCTCAGTATGATCACATATTGTTTTAAAAAATCTATAGGGAAGAGGTTTTTTGTTTTCCTTGATTTGTTCTCCTATGTCTTCGCTTAACCCATAGATGTCTCCCAAGTCGTTAACCTTTACATTTAAAACCCTTAAAACATCGTCTAAAAACTTACTAGCTTCTTCTTGACTTTCAAATAGGATTCCCTTTGTACCCGAATGTGGCATTTCTTCCCTCCTAAAAGTTTAACAATTATGAAATCTTGTATTTGTAGAATCTTTTGTGCATACTCATAGCAATCTTGCCTGCCTCTGTTAAAGTGACTCCCTGGTTGCTTCTATTAAAAAGAAGAATGTTGCAATGGTTTTTTCAAGATTGAATATGGCTACTAATTGTTAGCTGGGACAAGTGGAGCAATTTTGCAGCTTTTGAAAAACTGTTTACTTTAGCAACGGCACAGAAAGTCTCTAGTTGGGTAAAATGCATTTTTTAACCAGGACCTTCTGAAGACAATGACTTTAACCATTTATATATAAATATTCTAAACTATTCATGGGAGTAATACAATAAATTTACGGACGTGTCATGAAAATTTCTGAAAATTAGACAGCCTGTCCTTGTTTTTGTGGGTATAAGGGAATTTTCATTTGCTATTTAAAAAAAGAATAACAAGCTTACAGGTTTTTTGAATAAAATAACTAAATTTAATTTAACCAGTGTATTGATGGAGAAGAACTACAGCTTGTGAGTAAAGCTATAAAATTTATATATACAACAAAACTTATAGCAATCATTAGTAATTGCTATTATTAGATTGCAGGATTTTTTAAGAAATTAATCAAATGATTTACTGATAAAATAAGTAAGATTGTATGTGATAATAGCTGTGATAAATAGTGCAAGATGCAATACTAAAGCTGCTATTTTATATATACAAATAAGACTTAATAGCATATACTATGACAGGGTGCTTAATAGAAATTATATTGCTTCAGGAAGGAATGGCTGCAATGATCAAGTTTCTATCTTCAATTAAACTAGCAATGATCTTAATCGCGGCTTTGGTGGTTGCATCTATTTTTGCAACCTTAAATCCAGGCTTAAATGTCTACAAGTCTATCTGGTTTAGGGGCTTGCTTTTGTTTTTTACTTTTAATTTATTGGTGTGTACTGTTCAAAGAATACCAGTAATGTTAAGGAAACTTTTTATAAAAATTGATAGTCAGGATCTATTGAAAGAGTATGAACTCGAAATTCCAATTGCTGATATATTAACTGGTGAAATCCAATTAAGAAAATTTTTAGATAAAAAAGGATATAGGGTGCAAGAAAAGAACACTACAGATAAACTAATCTTGCTGGCTAATAAGGGTACTTTTAACCTGGTAGCACCTCATTTGCTTCATGTTTCCATAATTATAGTTTTATCAGGTGCGTTCCTGGGTTCCTATGGCTCCAATGACAGCGTAATGGCCTTTGTGGGAAACCAGGTGGATATTCCTTCCCATGTAGCTAAAGGAATGGCTGTTCAAGTTAATGACTTTCAGACCCTATATGATAATGATGGCGCCATTGATAATTGGGCATCTGACATTACAATTTTTGTAAATGGCAAGGAGGCTGCTAGTGGAATCACTAAAGTAAACAAACCTTTTAAATACAAGGGCGTGGTTTTTTATCAAAGCTCTTATGGTTATACCCACTTAATAGGTATAAGCGGAGCAGAAAAGGAAGAAGAGTTTTATGCAATTCCAGATAAAAAGACCTTTAATATTGGAGACACATTCTTTAACATTCAATATTTAAAGGGTGGTTCCCTAATCAAGCTTTACCAGGGACCCAACGTAATAGATGCTAGATATCTTAATCAGGGAGACACCATTGAGTTTCCAAGTGGTGAAATTCTCGAATATGCAGGTATAAACCCGTATACAGTTCTGGCAGTAAAGGTTGATCCTGGGATTAATATTGTTATGGCTGGTTTTATCCTCATGATCATTTCATCGTCAATGTTTTGGAGTGCAAGATACAGGGAAATCCATGGGGCCTTAGATAAAAAAAGCAGCAGGTTGTTTGTTAAAGTAGTTTGCAAGAACAAGGATATAAGGGAGCAGATCTATACTGAATTGGCCATAAAGACTGGGGAGGGACAATAGTTTGGAAAATTTTCAAACACCAATTATGACA
>JAGXSK010000349.1 GCA_018333845.1 Clostridia bacterium
TGGTATTTCTATAAGTAAGATGATAATCGGCTGCACCTAGTCTAGGATTAGCTGCCCATTCTCCATATTGAGCACAATCTATCATATGCTGGGGATGCTCAATTCGTACCCCAACTGCAAAAGGTTTTGCTTCCATTTTAGCATTGATTTTCCACAATCTCTCATATGTATCCCTTGCACTGTGGCCAGTTGCAAGAATACACCTTGATACAGGAAGCTCATGTTTATGGTTTATTACTACAGCCTCTAAGATGCCCTTTTTGATAATAAAGTCTGTGACCTTTGCCTGAAATAGTACTTTTCCTCCCAGAGAAATTATTTCCTTTCTTATATTGGCAACAATGTTTCTAAGCCTGTCAGTACCAAGGTGAGGCTTGGCCTGGTAAAGAATTTCTTCTGGTGCTCCTGCAGCTGTTAATGCCTGTAAAATAAGGTTAACTCTTTTGTCCTTGATTCTGGTAGTAAGCTTACCATCACTAAAGGTTCCAGCCCCACCTTCACCAAATTGAACGTTAGATTCAGGATCCAGTTCACCCTCATTCCAAAACCTGGCAACATCCCTTTGACGTGCAAAAACATTTTTGCCCCTTTCCAGCACAACTGGCTTATACCCCCATTTTGCCAGAAGCCAGGCGGCAAAAAGACCAGATGGGCCAGTCCCAATTACCAGGGGCGGATATTTTAAATATCCCACTCCCCGCCTAATATTTAAAAACTCCTCCTCCTGGTCAACAATGCTGCTTTTAGGTGGAAGAGAACCCTTTATCTGGCCAGACAAACGCTCCTCAATATCCAGCACAATAGTATATACGAAAGCAATTTCCTTTTTCCGTCTTGCATCTAAGGCTTGTCTTTCAATCCACCAGTTCTTTACTTGACTAGCAGATATCTTTAGCTTTTGACAGGCTAGCTGCTTGAGTATGTTAGTATCTTCATCAATTCCTATACGCAACTCAGATACCCTAATTTTCATTGCTTACCTCCAACATTACTTGAACCTTATCAGCACTTGCATCAGTTATTCCCTGGGGAAATTCCAGATCAACCTCAAAATTAATGCTTTCCTCAATTTCAGTAACATCTATTTCCAGGGTTAAATATCCTATTTCATTTATTATATCCCTTGGGCCGTAGATTTTTACAGTAGATGGATATACCAATACCTTGTCTACTTTCAACCCAGGTTTAAGCTCTCCTATTAAGTCAATTAATATTGGCACTGTCCTGCTGGGCACATCTTCTACAACTGGTATTAAAACATCCACATTTCTGGGAATAACCTCAACCCATTCCATAATGAGATTGCCATCTGTATCCTCAACCAGTACAGGCAAGGATTGAAAGTAGTCTTTAGATAAACCGTTAAAAGTTGCATTTACATAGACCTTTCCTATACTTTCAAGATAATTTCCAGGTCCATTTATTAATACCTGGCTTGGAGTAATCCGCGGCTTTTCCAAAACATATCCCCTTGCAGCGTCTCCTTTAACTACAATTTCAACAGGCACCTGCATGGAACTAACCTGGTCAATGTGAACCTGGACCCAGGATGGCTGGACACTAATAATTCTCACCCCCGCAGGGACTTCTGTAGCCACTTGAATAGATCTAACACCAACATCAACCTGATCAAGGGGAATAAATGCCCTGAAATCCCTGGATGAAATCCTGTCAACAACATTGGCCTTGCCTTGAAAGCGAATATTAACCGTGCTTGGTTTTTCAGCTACTACCAGATTCCTTGCCAAACCTGTAGCTTCAAGGGGTACTGTTACCACATTTTCTATTGTTGGATTTCTTTCAGAGAAGACAAAAAACCAGATTACTATGGCAGCAAAAATCGATATTAGCCTATATCCCATATTGTTGCGAAAATGTCCCAGCATAATTACCCCTCACTAATCCCTTAAGATGATCTTCTAAAGATGTTGAAAACAGATGTATTGCTATTTTGTTTGGTTAATAAAACATCTTCAAGTATTTCTTTAAGGTTTTTCTCTTCTAAATATCGTGTCAGTTCGCCATCATGGGCAACTGAAATAGTTCCAGTTTCTTCAGAAACAACTATTACCACACAGTCTGAGGTCTCAGTAACACCCAGGGCAGCCCTATGTCTTGTTCCCAATTGTTTACTCAGATAAGGGCTGTCAGTCAAGGGCAAAAAGCATCCCGCCGCTGCAATTCTGTCACCCCTTACAATGACAGCTCCGTCATGCAGGGGAGTATTAGGGACAAATATATTTACCAGCAGCTCTGCCGAGACAACACCATCAACATTGACACCTGTTTCTATAAAATCTGACAAACCTGTCTCATTTTCAATTACTATTAAAGCCCCATATTTGTTTTTGCTTAGTGCCTGCACTGAACGTACCAATTCATTAATTAGCTTTGAACGGTCTTCTACACCAAGATAAGTCATTGAACCACTAAAGATTTTACCCCTGCCTAGCTGTTCCAGAGCCCTTCTCAACTCAGGCTGAAAGACAATGGGCAATGCTACCACTATTAACAATTGTATCTGTTGCAAAAACCAGTTAACCGTGGTAAGCTGTAGCAAATCACTAATAAAAAATGCTATAATTAGTACAAATAAACCTTTAATCAGCTGCACTGCCCTTGTGCCTTTTATAAGCATAATGGCCTTATAAATGACAAAAGAAACAACTGTTATATCTAATATTATTAAAAATATTTCCCATGGAGTTAAATATATGAGAAAATTAAACTGAGAGAACATAGTAAAGGAAACCACCTTTTTACTTCAGTAATGACACAATAACTGCTTATATAATACTATATAACTTTTATATATAACACCATAATTCTTTCGACATGAATATTTTGTTAACCTTTTAATTTCTTTAAAAATCGAGGTGAATCTCTGTGAAAAAAAATTGGATAATCAATATAACTATAGTATGCACAATTTTGGGATTGCTTTTGTCCTGGCAGTACAAATCTTTTCGCGCTGAAGCAGGCAGTTCAGCTTCAATACTTCACCAAAATATAATTGATATGATTACTGAATTGGAAACTAATATAAAAAGTATTGAAGAAGAAATAGGAACTTTAAGAAATCAATTGTCCCAGTTCCAGGAGGATGAAAGTCAGGATGCAGGTACTTTAAAATTTTTGCAGGATTATCTGCACTTTCAAAGGTCTTTAACATCCCAGACCCCAGTTGTTGCTCCAGGGATAATAATAACTTTGGATGATAATGTTCAGG
>JAGXSK010000350.1 GCA_018333845.1 Clostridia bacterium
GCCAGGGTAGTAGAAACCTTTGCCAAAAGACCTCAATTGCAAGAAAGATTAACAAGTCAAGTTGCCGATACACTTATGGACAAGCTTACACCGCGTGGCGTAATGGTTGTAATAGAAGCAGAACATATGTGCATGACAATGCGCGGAATTAAAAAGGCAGGCTCCATGACTATTACAAGTGCAGTAAGAGGGATTTTTAAAACTAATGAAGCTACCAGGGCTGAAGGCTTCTCACTAATAAGAGGCAGTAGAAATTAAAATGGGAGGTACCATCCAAAATAGTGGAATCTAATGATAAACTAACAATGATTGCTTCAATTACAGTTCAAGAAAGTGAAGACTTTTATAAGGTTGTTGATTTCTTAAATAGGACGCTAAAGGAAAGGGGATTGTTGTTTGGCTTAAAGAAGGTTAAGAATGAGCCGAAAATGACCCTATATATTTATGAAGTGTAAACACACTAATACAACCCTTCTTTCATATGATAAATCAAGGAAAACATGTCTTGGTTCTTGGGGGAGGTTTGTGTGAAATTTTTAGAATGTTGCTTTATATGTCATAGAGATTTAGATAATGATGAATGGCAGATAATGGTAGTATACAACCAATGTGTGGTTTTAAGATGTCCTTACTGTAAATCCATTCACAATTGCTCAGTTGATGGAACGGTATTGATATATAAGCATGATTCAGGAGGAAATGATGCATATTCTGCTAACGAATGATGATGGAATAGAGGCTTTAGGGATAAACAAGCTTAGAGAAACCCTTAGTTCACTTGGGAAACTAACAGTGGTAGCCCCTGACAGGGAAAGAAGTGCAACAGGTCATGGTATTACCATTCATAAGCCTTTACGGGTTTACAAGATGGACTTTGAAAATTGTACTGCCTATGCAGTTACAGGCACACCTGCAGACTGTGTCAAGCTTGCTTTGCAGGAGTTGATGGATGAACCACCTGATATAATCGTTTCTGGTATTAATTCTGGGGCTAATTTAGGTACAGACGTATTATACTCTGGTACTGTATCTGCAGCAATAGAAGGTGTTATTGCAGGCTTTCCTTCAATAGCAGTTTCCCTGGCCCTTAAGAAAAAAAGGAACTATGACCTGGCAGCACAAGTTGCTTGCAAGATAGTTAATAAGGTTATTAAAAAGGGACTTCCTGAAGAAACAATACTTAATATAAATGTTCCAGATACTGAAAATACTGAAAGCACAGATTTTGAAATAACCAGATTAGGTATACGTAAATATAAAGATTCTATAGAAAAAAGAGTAGACCCGAGAGGCTACGAGTATTATTGGATTGCCGGCCAGGTAACTGATGTTGAGTGCAACCGAAACAAACAGATTTGTACTGATATTAGTGCCATTGCCCAAAACAAAATTTCCATAACACCAATTCATCTAGATCTCACCAACTATAGAATAATTGATGATCTCTTAACCTGGGACTTTTAAATTGTTAAATTTTCTTTAATTGCCTCAAATCACTTAAAGTAATCAGTCCAAAGAAAAATAAACAAACTGTATATATCCCTATACCAACTAATAAATGGAGCATTGTCACCCCTAGACTAGTACCCCACGCAGCAAAAAGGTGACTGGCAGAGACCATAGTGAAGAACATTACCAAAATTGCCATTTTCAACAAGACCAATTTTTTAAAGTTAATATTTAATTTGATAAAATTAAACAAATACAACAGATTTAAACCTGTAACTACCAGAGCACTTAGATTAAAAGCTATTGCAGTACCTTTTATGCCTAAAGCAGTTCCCGTAAGCAGATAGACGCCAACAATATTTATTAAAGCTCCAGCAATTGAATGTAAAAGCATTATATACATCTTACCCATCCCTTGTATAATACCAGTTGAAGTCTGCTGGAGATAAATAAAAAGTGCACCCAATGCCAGGTATTTTAAAGGTATGCCTGCATCAGGTGTATTAAAAATTGTCTCACAAAGTCTTCCTGGTATTGTATAAAAAATTATCACCCATGGAATACCTGCTAATACAGTTATATTAATAGCAGTCATGGCTCTTTTTTTAACAAGCTCTAAATTGTTGACAGCAATGGCTTCTGAAATTGCTGGGACCATTGTTATTGCCAGGGATACTGTGATTATAGTTGGTAAACCCAATAAGGTCATGGCAATTCCTGTGAATTGTCCAAATAGGTCAGTAGCTTCTCTTACAGAAAAGCCTGCTGCCTGTAAGCGATTAGGGATAATTATAGCCTGGGCAGTAAAAAGGAATCCAATTACTGCCCTGTTTAATGTTAGGGGTAGGGACATACTATAAATACTTTTTATTATTTCCCAGGTGGTGCTTTCATTTTCTGTTGAAGCAAAAATTTGCTGGTTTTTTTTATAAAAAATTATCAAAATAAATAAACCTGCCATTTCACCCATTACTATTCCCACTGAAAGACCTACAATTGCATATTCCAAGCCATAGGGCATTAAAAACATGATGGTTCCCAGTCCAAAGATAAACCTTATTACTTGTTCCACTACAGTTGAAAATGCTGAGGGAAACATCATTTTCAAGCCTAAAAAGTATCCCCTATAGGCCGAGCTAAAAGCTACAATAATCAAGGCAGGGATTAAACTCATGTATGCCCAATAAACCCTCCCATCGGGAAAAAACAGTTTAATAAAGTAAGGAGCACCCAGCCAACTAATAACCGATATTGCTGTAGAAGTAATCAATAGCACCCTCAATGCAACAGTAAATATTTTTTTTGCCTGGGCATATTGATTTAAGGCTACACGTGCAGATATTAGTTTGGACAAGGTTAAAGGGATCCCAGCTGTTGTCAAGATTAATAAAAATGTAAAGGGAGGAAGAACCATTTGAAATAACCCTATACCTTCAGAACCAATTAGGCGTACTGTCCATACTCGATAAACAAAACCTAACATTTTATTTATAAAACCTGATATAGTAAGCATAATTGCTCCAAGGGCTAATGAGGTATATTGCTTTTTCAAATTTCAGACCTCCTGGGACTTGGGGATTTTAATTAAATACTATTTATAAATCTCTTAAAGTATGTTCTTAATTAGCATAATTGCTCTATTTTGGGAAAAACTTATTTGAGGATGGAAAATTTATGAACCCAAAAACTTTTTTCTAAGATATTTTAAAAAATATAAAGGATTTTTTTAATTAATCGAAAATATATTTACTAATGTTCAATTTTCGATTTTAATAGTCAAAGTACAAGTTAAAGGAGGAGGCAAATGAAAGTATACTCTGCAAAAAAAATAAGAAATATAGGAATAATGGCCCATGGTGGTGCCGGAAAGACCTCGCTAACAGAAGCCATGTTATACAATTCCGGGGCTTTAAAAAGATTAGGCAAGGTAGATGAGGGTAATACAACTACTGACTATCTACCTGAAGAAATTGATAGAAAAATAACTATTACTCTAGCGTTGGCTCCTTGTGAATGGAAGGACAACAAGATTAATGTTATTGATACACCAGGCTTTATTGACTTTGTTGGTGATGTTAATAGTACCTTAAGGGTAATAGATAGTATGATTGTAACAGTATGTGCAGTAGCTGGTGTAGAGGTAAGAACAGAGGCTGTATGGGAATTTGCAAATGAAAAGAACATGCCTAGAATCTGCTTTGTAAATAAAATGGATAGAGAAAATGCAGACTTTTACAGGGTATTAGATGAATTAAAGGAAAGCTTTGAAAACAGAATAGTTCCTATACAAATTCCTATTGGAAGTGCAGAAAGCTTTACTGGAATAATAGATTTGGTTAGCATGAAAGGATACAAGTTTAATAATGGTAAACCCGTAGAAATTGACATTCCTGAAGACCTAAAAGACCAGGCCGAAACCTATAGAGAAGAATTGATAGAAGTTGTTGCAGAAAGTGATGATGAACTTTTAATGAAATACCTAGAGGGTGAAGAGCTTACACCTGAGGAATTCATATCTGGGCTTACTTCAGGTGTAAAAAATGCTAACTTTATCCCAGTAGCATGTGGTTCTGCATTAAACAATATAGGCATAGCAAATCTTTTAGACCTTATTGTTGATTGCATGCCATCAGCAGAAGAAGCTCTAGGAAAGTCAGAGGAAGATTTGTCCAAGGAGCCATTCAAGGCACTTGTATTTAAAACTATTGCTGACCCTTACGTAGGAAAGGTTAGCTTCTTTAGAATATACAGCGGTGTATTTATCCCTGGCAATTCCTATTACAATATAAATAAGGAAACTGAAGAAAAAGTAAATAGTGTATTTGTCATGAGGGGCAAACAGCAAGAACAGGTTGATAAAATGGTGCCTGGTGATATTGGAGCTTTAACCAAGCTCGCTAAAACAGAAACTGGTGATACCCTCTCAGTAAAGGGAATAAACGAACCTTTACCAGGCGTTGAGTTTCCGAACCCTACTTTGTCATATGCTATTAGTCCCAAGAGTAAGGGTGATGAAGACAAATTAGGCAATGCAATTTCCAAGTTATTGGAAGAAGACAAAACTTTAAAAATAGAAAAGAATATAGAAACCAAAGAAACTATTTTAAGTGGAATGGGAGACCAACATCTGGATATAATTCTTGAAAGACTTCAAAAAAAATATGGTGTTGGCGTTGAAAAAACTACACCCTCAGTCCCATATAGAGAGACCATACGTTCCTCTGTAACTAGAATTGAAGGTAAACACAAGAAGCAATCTGGAGGAGCAGGTCAGTTTGGTCATGTATTTATTGATATGGCTCCCTATTCAGACGGTGAATTCTTGTTTGAAGAAACAATTTTCGGTGGAGCAGTACCAAGAAACTATATTCCCGCAGTCGAAAAAGGTGTTAGAGAAGCCATGGAACAGGGTGTCCTGGCTAAGTATCCAGTTACAAATATTAAAGTAACCCTTGTAGACGGCTCTTACCACCCTGTTGATTCTTCAGAAATGGCATTTAAAATTGCAGGAAGTCTGGCCTTTAAAAAAGCAATGGATAAGGCAAATCCTATTCTTCTAGAACCGGTTATGAAAGTTGAGGTTACCGTCCCAGAGCAGTTTATGGGTGATATAATGGGAGATATGAACAGCAAAAGGGGTAGAATACTTGGCATGGAAGCAAAGGGCAGAAATCAGGTAATAAAAGCCCTTGCACCACTATCAGAAATGTATCGTTATGCCATAGACTTAAAATCAATTACCCAGGGCAGGGGAACCTTTACTATGGAATTCAATAGTTACGAACCAGTGCCTGAACATCTGGCTGAAAAAATCATAGCAGCACGAAAGACAGCCGACGAGTAAAACTTACAGGGAGTCTTGGACAATAAGTCCAAGACTCCTTTTTAAAGAAAACATCCTTTCAATTTTTAGGTTTTGGATTAATCATTAGGATTGGCATAATAAAACTGGTACATTTATTAGCTGTCATGCATATATTGAGCAAAAAGATATGGAACCAGGGAGGTTTATATATTGAAAAAAATAGCTGTTCTATTAGGAGGCAAATCTGCCGAAAGAGAAATATCTTTAAAGACTGGTAAGGCTGTTGCCAATGCTTTAGTTAATCTTGGGAATAATGTTAAATCTATTGACACCAAAGGTGAATTTATTGAAGATCTCAGAGCATTTCACCCCGACCTAGTTTTTATTGCTTTGCATGGTCCTTTAGGGGAAGATGGCGCTATGCAGGGATTATTAGAAATACTAGGTTATCCCTATACAGGTTGTGATGTACTTGCCAGCTCACTTGCCATGAACAAGATCTATACAAAAAGGATTTTAAAAGAAGCCCAAATCCCAACACCCAGGTTCTCTGTTATCAGGGAAAGGAATTATCTCATGAATCCTATAAAAACAGAGGATTTGCTATTAAAGGATTTAAATCTACCATTGGTCATAAAAGCTCCTAATCA
>JAGXSK010000351.1 GCA_018333845.1 Clostridia bacterium
GCAATGTAGAAGCAGTTGACAATGAAATCAAGTCATTGAAAGGCAATGTAGAAGCAGTTGACAATGAAATCAAGTCATTGAAAGGCAATGTAGAAGCAGTTGACAATGAAATCAAGTTTGTTAAAAATGATTTAGAATTGATTAAAACTCAGCAAAAAGAAGACCACTTGATATTAAAAGCATTAGAGCATAAGGCAGACATAAATAAAGCAGAACATGATCAAATGCTCAATAATCTTGCTTATATGGAAGGTGCTGTCAATAACGTTAAAGAAAATATTGGCGCTATTAAAGAAATTATAGGCAGGCATGAGGTAGATATTACAGTATTAAAAAGAAGGCCTGTTTAAAGCTTTACCCCCCATAAACAATCAATGGGGGGATTATTTTTTATGCCACTCAATAAAGCCCCATGCCAGATATATGGAAAAACAATGAAGATTTTATTCTTTGCTGTTCCTTATGATACAATATATACTAGGGTGTCTAACCATGCAGCAGCTGTCCAGTCATCAGGCAGAATGCATTAATTTTGATGTATTGTTAAGGGGAAAATGTATATGAGACATTTCATGACACTAAAGGATTTTGTTCTAAAGAATAAGAAGGGATACCTGATTGGTGTCTGGTGGTTAGTTGTTACTAACCTGCTGCAGGTGGCAGTGCCAAGGGTTTTAGGTCTTACCGTTGATGTAATTGCCCAGGCTTCTTCACCTGATCTGCTAATTAGATATATTGGTTTAATTTGTGTCATTGCCCTGGCCCTGGCCCTGGCCCTTTCGCGATATTTATGGAGAATATACGTGGTGGGAATTGCCCGCAAGCTTGAATATTATTTACGAAACAAGATTTTCAAGCATTTACTCCTGTTAGACCCCAGGTTTTATGACAACACTAGAACAGGGGATTTAATGGCCCTGGCTTCCAATGATGTGACTGCTGTAAGGATGGCTTTTGCTGGAGGCGTGGTCATGGTTGCCGATGCTGTAATCATTACGGGCTTTGCAGTAATTGTCATGGTTACCACTATTGACCCAAGCTTAACCTTAATTGCCCTTGCTCCACTGCCCATCATAGCCCTGTCGGTTACTCGTTTCAACAAGATAATTCATGAAAGATTTAAAATTGTCCAGGGTGCTTTTGCAGCCCTTACTGATAAGGTGCAGGAAAATATATCTGCCATCAGGGTTGTAAAGACCTTTGTCCTTGAAAAGGTACAAATAGATAAGTTTAATAAAGCCAGCAGGGATATTATTGAGACTAATATGAGACTGGTCAGGGTTTCAGGATTTTTGTATCCCTTTATTCAGTACCTGGCAAGCATAAGCTTCCTTATAGTCCTGGGATATGGAGGATACCTTGTGATAAATGAGAGGATATCCATTGGTGATTTTATTGCCTTTAACGGATATTTAATGCTTCTTACCTGGCCCATGATGGCCATTGGCTACGTTATTAACCTTCTCCAGCGAGGAACTGCCTCCATGGCAAGAATTAATGAATTATTAGCTGAAAAACCGGAGATTGTTGATGATAAGGTAGTGGATAAATCCATAAGAACCTTTAAAGGCTGTATTGAGTTTAAAAATCTTAATTTTTCTTATCCTGGCACCTCAGAAAGGGTGTTAAAGGACTTTTCCCTGTCAGTTAAGCAGGGTGAAACTGTAGCTGTATTTGGCAGAACCGGTAGTGGAAAGTCCACAATTGCAGATTTACTCCTGCGGCTTTATGATACTCCCAGGGGTAGTCTGTTTATAGACAGCAAAGAGATCCATACCATTCCAATTGAGACTTTAAGGAGGAACATTGGCTATGTTCCCCAGGACAGTTTTTTATTTTCCAAGACTATAAAGGAAAACATAGCCTTTGGGTATCCAGAAGCATCCATGGAAAAAATAGTTGAGGCAGCTAAAGCTGCTTCCATATACCATGATATTATGGATTTTCCCGATAAATTTGAAACAGTTGTGGGGGAGAGGGGTATAACCCTTTCAGGCGGACAGAAGCAGAGAATTGCCATAGCCAGGGCACTTCTAGTAAATCCCTCAATCCTGATACTTGATGATAGCCTTTCTGCAGTAGATACTGCAACAGAAGAAAAGATACTGGGCTTTTTAGATGGCTGCAGGCAAAAGCGCAGTACAATCATAATTTCCCACAGAATATCTGCTGTGAAGAATGCAGATAAAATAGTTGTCCTGGATGAAGGCAGGATAGTGCAGCAGGGACGACATGATGAGCTTATACAGGATGATCAGGGCCTTTATTATAAGATGTACCAGATGCAGCTTCTAGAGGAAGAAAGAATTGACGAGGGTGATGCCCATGCGTAAAAATACTTTTGCTGAAGAAACCATTTCAGGAAAGATATATGATTGGCAGTTAATAAAAAGGCTTTTAAAATATGTTCGGCCATACTGGGGATATGTGATATTTTCCTTAATCCTTCTTATGGTTGTTTCAGGGGTTGTTGTAGCACGGCCCTATATAGTAAAGATTGCCATTGATAATCATATTTTAGGTGACGGCAATTTTAATAATATTATTCAGCTGGTGATTATATATTTTACCATTATAACCATGGGCTTTGCGGCCAATTATCTTCAAAACTATCTCTTAAACTATGCTAGCCAGAGGATTTTGTATGATATAAGGGAGGCGGTCTTTACCCATCTCCAGGGCTTATCCCTGTCTTTCTTTGATAAAAATCCAGTAGGCAGGCTTGTTACCCGGGTGGCCAATGATACTGCCAATCTTAATGAAATGTTTACCGAGGTATTAATAGGTTTTATTAGGGATTTCATTCTTATAGCCGCTATCATAATTGTCATGCTCCAATTGGATTTGGGGCTGGCAGCAATCAGTCTTATATCAATACCGTTAATTCTGTTTGCAACAAATGTTTATAAAAGGGTGGCTCAAAGGGCTTTTCAACAGGCTAGAGTTAAGCTTGCCGCCCTCAACTCGTCTATTCAAGAAAATATTACTGGCATGAGAATAGTACAAATATTTAACCAGCAGGAGAGCAGGTTTAAAGAGTATGACACTATTAACAAGGAGCATTATGAAGCTGAATTAAAGGCAATTAAAGCCCATGCTCTATTCAGGCCTTCAATAGATATAATCTTTTTTTTCATCCTGGGGCTGCTCCTGTGGTATGGTGGTGCAGGGGTAATTCAGGACACTATGCAGCTGGGAGTGTTATATGCCTTTATAAACTATACAGAAAGACTGTTTCAACCTATAAATGATATGACCCAGAAATACACCCAACTCCAAAGTGCAGTAGTTTCGTCTGAACGGATTTTCATGCTCCTGGATGAAAAAGAAACTGTGAAGGATCCTATTACTCCTATTCCTTTAAAAGAGGTCCAGGGTAAAATAGAGTTTAAAAATGTTTGGTTTGCCTATAATGATCAGGACTGGGTTTTAAAGGATGTGAGCTTTGAAATAAGGCCCGGGGAAACTGTAGCTCTAGTGGGTCCAACTGGTTCGGGAAAGACAACTGTTATAAACCTGATTAATAGATTATATGATGTTCAAAAGGGTGATATTTTTATTGATAACATGCCTATTAAAGAACTGAATCAGGGCAGTCTGCGAAGGAGCATTGCTGCTGTAATGCAGGATGTATTTCTTTTTTCCAATAGTATTATGGCCAACATCCACCTTGATTACAGCAGGGTCGATGAGGAAATTGCAAAAAGAGCCGCCGGCCATGTAGGTGCAGATGAATTTATCAGCAAGCTTCCTGGTGGTTATGATTATCAGGTTAAAGAGCGGGGAATCACCCTTTCCACAGGACAAAGGCAGCTTATTGCCTTTGTCCGGGCCCTTGCCTTTGACCCAAAGATTCTAATATTAGATGAGGCAACTGCCAACATTGATTCCCAGTCGGAAGCCATCATTCAGAATGCAATGGAAAAGCTTTCAAAGAACAGAACCACTATAATTGCAGCCCATAGACTATCCACGGTTCAAAATGCAGATAAAATACTAGTTTTTCATAAGGGGCGGATAATAGAGAGTGGAAGCCACCAGGAGCTTCTTAAAAGAAGAGGTATGTATTACAAGCTCTATCAACTTCAATAGGACTACAATAGGCACTGAGATAGCACTACAATAGTGCCTAAAAAGCACTTTACTAGGCCTTAATTATTTTCGTATATACTATGTGAAAATAAAAGAAGATAATCTTCCTGGTGTCTTTTGCATATTATTATTAAAGCTCTGGTTTGTTTAATCGTATTAGATATCTAGTTATCTGATACGCTTTTTTGTTTGTTTAAAAAGTAAAAAAAATTATAAAAATTACGCAAATACTAAGCAAATTATATGATATAATAGAAAGCACAATAAAAGTTTTGGGAGGAATTATCATGGCTTCCATGAACAGAAGAGATTTTATAAAAAGGACTGCAGCTGCTGCAGCAATAACAACTACTGCAGTAACAGGAGTAGCTGCAGGTCCAGTATATGCAGGAAATTCCAAGGGACAGTATGCTACAGTTATTGACATGACCAGGTGTGATGGATGTAAGGAGTTTGATACGCCAAAATGTGTTACAGCATGCAAAGTAAAAAATGGGCACAGGTATCCAGAGCCAATTGATAATATTCCAGATTACTGGCCTCAGAAAAAGCATGAGGACTGGAGCGGAAAACGGGATATAACTAATCGCTTAACTCCCTATAACTGGATTTTCGTGCAGAACATCCAGGTGGAGGATAAGGGGAAAACCTATGAATTATCCATTCCCAGAAGATGTATGCATTGTGACAATCCTCCCTGTGCCAAGATGTGTCCCTTTGGTGTTATGGAAAAGACAAGAGAAGGTGCAGTTACCATTGATCACAACTTCTGTATGGGAGGTTCTAAATGCAAGGATGTTTGTTCCTGGGGGATACCTCAAAGACAGGCAGGAGTGGGGATGTATTTAAAGCTTGCACCCAAGCTGGCAGGGGGAGGAGTCATGTACAAGTGTGATCTCTGCCAGGACCTTATATCAAAGGGGGAAAAGCCAGCCTGTGCTGCCGGCTGCCCAAATAATGCCATGACCTTTGGCTTAAGGGATGAGGTACTGCAATACGCAGAGGATTTAGCCCAGAAGATGGGAGGCTTTATATATGGAGATAAGGAAAATGGAGGCACTTCCACTTACTACGTTTCTCCTGTTTCCTTTGAAGTGATTGACAGTAAGTTAAAGGAAGAGCAGAATGCCTTAAGAATGCATGGTGCTGAAAACCCCCTGGAAAAACTAAATGGTATGGGTAAGGCCATGTTGATAGCTCCAATAGCAGGTATTTTTGCGGCAGCTATTGCATCCTACAAAACAATGAAGGGGGAAAGGTAAATGGGAGAGAAAATTTTAAAAAAAGAGAACAAGGTTAAGAGACATTCATTGTCTGTAATACTTGTCCATTGGTCTGTTGCAATTTCCACTTTGCTGCTTTTGTTTTCCGGGTTTGGTCAAATGCCCATGTATCGGAGATACGGCCTTGTCAATGTACCGGGCTTTTCCTGGTCAGATAACTTTGTGATAAACAGCCAGATTCACTATGCAGCTGCCATTGTGTTGCTGCTGGCAGTAACTTACCATATTATCTACCATGTAAGCTTAAAGCAATTTGACATCTTTCCTAAAAGGGGCGATTTAAAAGAGTCATATTTAATTATTAAAGCCATGCTGGGCTTTGGCAAGGAACCTGCGTCGGACAAATATCTTGCAGAACAAAGGTTGGCCTACTTTTTCATAGGGTTGAATCTTTTAATCCTTATTATCACAGGTCTAATCAAGGCATATAAAAACTTTAGCTTTGTTAATGTCAATTACGACTTTATGATCTGGGTAACCCTTGTTCATAACATTGCAACGTTCCTACTATTGTTTGGGATAATTGGTCATCTGGCAGCATTTATCTTTAAAGAAAACAGGCCTCTTTTAAGGGGAATGTTTACGGGCAAGGTGGATTTAGATTATGTCAAGCACCGACATGGATTGTGGTATGAAAAGCTGCTCAAGGGAAGTTCTGCAGTAGACAACGAAAAAATTAGAGGTGCTAATAATAGAAAGCAGGATGCAAAAATATAGTACAAGAGGAATACACCTCACTTTCCAAAAATCAAGGGGAGTGGGGTGCTTTTCATTAATTAGATTTTTTGAATAACAAAAACCAGGAAGTGTCAATATAATACTAGAAAATATGCAAACAATAATGCAAATAAACTTGACAACAGCATTGATATATTTTATAATTTTATTATTAGTAACAATTACTATTAAGATATTTAGAATAAAACAATTAGAATTTTAATGTTATTTAATTATGGTTATGATTTTCTTTGCTTTAATAATTTAACTTCATTAATTTATTAGTACTACAGCGAAAGGTTGCTCGTTTCGTTGCATCTTTACGCCATGGGGACGATGCCATAGGGACGGTTCCATCGTCTTCCCTTCGGACCTTCGTTGCACTATGGTGACGCTCGAACCGTCCCCATGGCTCCGTTAATTGCTAAATTTCGCTGTAGTGTTAGTTTAATTTGCCTTAAAAGAGTAGAGGGTGATTTTTATGACGCTAAATGGGAAAGAAGGGATATATTTTATAAGTGTAGCAGCAAGGCTTGCAGATGTGCATCCGCGAACCTTAAGGATTTATGAGGAGGAAGGCCTTATAAGCCCCAAAAGAACACCTGGCAACACGCGTTTATACTGTGATAAGGATGTTAAAAAAGTAAAATATATTCGATTTCTGACCCAGGAAAAGGGTGTAAACCTTGCAGGGGTAAAAATAATTCTTGAGCTCATGGAAAGATTAGGTGAATGGGAAAAATAGTCTTCATTTACGGGGGTGATAAGAAATGAATTACAAGGACTATTATGAAATTCTAGGAGTAGATAAAAAAGCTGGTGAAAAGGAAATAAAGGGTGCCTATCGAAAGCTTGTAAAAAAGTATCACCCTGATAAAACCAAGGGAGATAAGAATGCTGAAAGCAAGTTCAAGGAGATAGCAGAAGCCTATGAGGTTTTAAGTGACCCAGAAAAACGCAAAAAATACGATGAATTAGGCGCCAACTGGGATAGATTTGGTCCAGGTGAAAACTGGCAGAAGGCTAGTACTAATTTTTACGGCTTTTCAGACGACAAACGAAATGGAGGATACCAATTTTATACAAACATGGGCGGCCATGATACTGATTTTAGCGACTTTTTCAAGGTATTCTTTGGAGGTTTTGATAGGATGGATGCCCATGGATTTGGCACCTCTGGATTTGGTGCTTCCTCCAGAAGTAATACAGCCTCGGCAGGCAGTGATGTTGAATCTGAGATAAGACTTTCTGTTGAAGAAGCTTATAATGGGATTACTGCCCAGGTAAATGTTGACGGAAGCAAATTGAAAGTAAAAATTCCCGCAGGAGTAAAAGACGGACAAAAGATCAGGATGGCAGGAAAGGGCCAGCCTGGAGTAAGGGGTGGTAAAAGCGGTGACCTTTACCTTGTAGTAAGGATTAATGACCACAAGTTGTATAAAGTAGATGGTGCTGATATAAAAATAACTGTACCCATTACTCCAAGCGAAGCTGCTTTAGGAGCAAAAATCCAGGTTCCGACCCCAAAGGGTAAAATTAACCTTACAGTTCCTCCAGGAACCAGCTCAGGGAAAGTCTTAAGATTAAAGGGCCTTGGACTTGGCAGCGGACAGGAGCAAGGAAATCTCCTGGTAACCCTGGATGTGGTTGTTCCGCCAAATTTGACTGAGGAGGAAAGAGAGCTCTATAGAAAACTGCAGGACATAAGCAGCTATAATCCTAGAGATAAAATTATGTAGTATTAAATTATTAGTTTAGGAATGAGGTGAGATTATGAGACTTGATAAATTAACTGTAAAAGCTGGAGAGGCTGTTCAAGCTGCTCAAAGCCTGGCAGAACAAATGCAGCATCAGCAGATTACTCCTGACCATCTTTGTGCTGCTCTGATTGAGCAAAAGGAAGGTGTAGTTTCCAAAATCCTTTCGGGCCTGGAGATAAACCCGGCTGAATTTGTACAAAGTGTAAAAAGAAGCCTGGACAAGGAACCAAAGGTTCAAGGTGGCATGGATGTGTATATCAGCCAGCCCCTGCGTCAGATATTTGATGAAGCCTGGAAAGAAGCTGTCAGCATGAAGGATGAGTATCTAAGTACTGAACATCTGCTTTTAGCACTGGTTAAACAAGCTCCTGGGGAAGCAGGGCGTCTGATAAAACAAAAGGGAATAACCAGGGACAAAATCCTTCAGGTTCTTCAGAATATAAGGGGAAGCCAAAGGGTTACAGATCCTAACCCAGAAAATAAATATGAGGCCTTATTAAGATTCGGTCATGATCTTACTGAACAGGCACAGCTGGGCAAGCTAGACCCTGTTATAGGCAGGGACGAGGAGATTACCAGGGTAATTCAGGTGTTGTCAAGGAGAACCAAAAACAATCCAGTTCTTATAGGCCAGCCAGGTGTGGGAAAAACAGCTATTGTCGAAGGCCTGGCCCAGAGAATGGTAGAAGGCTCAGTGCCTGAAACCCTGAAGGATAAGCGGCTGATTGTTTTAGATATTGGAGCCATGGTTGCCGGAGCCAAGTACAGGGGTGAATTTGAGGATAGATTAAAGGCTGTCTTAAAGGAAGTCAAGGATGCCCAGGGCGAAATAGTGCTGTTTATTGATGAGATTCATACTCTGGTGGGTGCAGGTGCTGCTGAAGGTGCTGTGGATGCAGCGAATATGTTAAAGCCTGCTCTAGCCAGGGGTGAGTTGAGGTGTATTGGGGCTACTACTTTAAATGAGTACAGAAAGCATATAGAGAAGGACACAGCCCTGGAAAGGCGTTTCCAGCAGGTTTATGTTGGAGAGCCTAGTGTTGAGGATACTATTGGCATCTTAAGGGGACTGAAAGAAAAATATGAGGTGCACCATGGAGTGCGTTTAAAGGATAGTGCCCTAATCGCTGCTGCAACCCTTTCCCACCGTTATCTGACAGAACGATTCCTGCCTGATAAGGCTATAGACCTGATTGATGAGGCTGCCTCCAAGCTGAGAATAGAGATTGACAGCATGCCAGGTGACATTGATTCAATAGAAAGGAAATTGAGACAGCTAGAGGTGCAGGCCGAGGCCTTGAAAAAGGAGAATGACCCTGCTAGCAGGGATCAGTTAGAAGGTATTCAAAAGCAAATTGCCAATTATCGAGAGGAACTTGCAGGGAAAAAGGCTCACTGGGCAAAAGAAAAAGAAATTATACAGAAAATACGCAGTATCAAAGAGGAAATAGATAAGGCTCGTATCAATGAAGCCAGGGCTGAAAGAGAAATGGATTTAAATGAGCTTGCCAAGATACGCTATGGGATTCTTCCCCAGCTTGAAAAGGACCTTGAGGCAGCAAATGAACAATTAAATGAGCTTCAGAAATCCTCAAAAATGCTCAAGGAAGAGGTTGATGAGGAGGACATTGCAGAAATTGTGTCCAAATGGACTGGTATTCCTGTAAGCAGAATGCTCCAGGGAGAGGTGCAAAAGCTTCTTAAAATGGAGGAGTTGCTAAAGCAGAGAGTGGTAGGACAGGACAAGGCTGTTGAGGTAGTCTCTAATTCCATTAGACGCTCAAGGGCCGGCGTGTCTGACCCCAACAGACCCCTGGGATCCTTTATCTTCCTGGGACCAACTGGTGTAGGCAAAACAGAGCTTGCAAAGGCTCTAGCCCACTTCCTGTTCAATGATGAAAGGGCAATGCTTAGATTTGACATGAGTGAATACATGGAGAAGCATTCAGTTTCAAGGCTTGTGGGAGCTCCTCCAGGGTATGTGGGCTATGACCAGGGAGGGCAGCTTACTGAAGCAGTTCGCCGCAGGCCATATTCAGTAATTCTCTTTGATGAAATTGAAAAAGCCCATCCAGATGTTTTTAATATACTCCTGCAGCTATTAGATGATGGTCGTCTTACAGATGGCCAGGGACAGACAGTTAACTTTAGAAATACTGTTGTCATAATGACTTCAAACCTTGGAAGCCAGTACTTTTCACAGGTTCATGATGATGACGCATTACATGAGAGGATCATGAACACGTTAAAGGGTCATTTCAGACCGGAATTTCTCAACAGAATTGATGAGATTGTTGTGTTCCATCAGTTGTCCAGGGAGCATATTATTGATATAGTTGATATTCAGATACAGCTTTTGGCTGGGAGAATTAGAAGTCTAGGATATGAACTTGAGGTATCTGACCAGGTGAAGGCTTTCCTTGCAGAAAAGGGCTATGACACAGTATATGGAGCAAGACCTTTAAAGAGATTGATACAGCGGATGCTAGAAAACACCCTATCTATTGCAATTCTTGAAGGCAAGTACAAACCTGGAGATACTATTAAAGTAAGCCTTGATGAAAGGGAGCAAATAAGTCTTTCATAAGCTCATGAGCAGGGTAATCAAAACTAACAATGGCACTTTCTTTATTTAATGGAGATAGGAAAATGTCATATTCCCTCACCTGGAATTAAATTTCAGCAATTTTAAGGCCCATTCCAGCCAAAAAGCCCATGCTTTGCAAACTCGCTTCGCTCAAACAGTGCAAATCATCACGGCTTTTTGGCCTCCATGGACCAATAATTGCCGGGAAATTTAATTAGGGTTCGTTCATATGGACATTTTC
>JAGXSK010000352.1 GCA_018333845.1 Clostridia bacterium
GTGGCCTTGCAGGTGAGCTCGAAGTCGATGCGCCGTCGCGCGGTGTCGAGTTCAACCTTCTCAACACTCCACGGCTCTTGCAAGCCCAGTGCACTGGTAAACAGCGCTTCAATGCCCACGCCCATGTTGCAGTCCTCTTCTGTTGCCCAGAACACCGCTCGGTGGATTTGTGGACAACTCGGTGCACCGAGTTGCCCACAAGCCCCACCGCGCTCTACTACGACGCATTCTCGCAGTCAAACTTCCACACGGAATGACGAGGGGCCATCGACGGCCATGCGCCGTTTGCTGATGAGTCCAGCGCCATGCAACCCGCGCGCGGTCTGGTGCATTTCGTCGAGGATGCGGCTCTTACGGTTGGTTGTCGTCATGTAGCATCTCCGCGATTTAACTGGCCGCCACAGCAGTTGCTGGTTCGCGATCATAAAAAACTAGAGCCAGCGAAAATTGTGGTCTGACCACGATTTCCGGATTTCCGGATTTCGTCACCCGTCACCGATTTCGTCATTTTGCCACTACCCCAATTTCCTATTTCCCCGGTGGTAGGATATTTGTCGGATTCGTTGCTGCTAGATGCTGAAAGTCAAAACTCTGCTGTTTTAACACCTGATTAATTTGCGCTTCTGTTAAGCCAGCTTGCAGGAGGCCGATGCGGAAGGCTTCCATCTGTATCAGAAATTGCTGTTTGGCAAGATAAACACCATCAACGATAAACTGTGCATTTAGGTCGCTTTCGAGCCGATAAAAGCGGATGTTTGAAATACACGTATAAAACCAATCGTAATTGGCTGTCAATTTCTGCAATGCCAGTGTTCCATGCGCCTCGCTAATCCCTTCTGCACCAAGGTAAACACTGCCTTGAATACCTTCAAAGCCAAATTCCCTCAGGATTTTCGCAATATCCGAATAAGCATTATTCCAATTATTTCCATGATAGTTGTGCTTGAGACAATTTGTGTCCATGTCAAATGTTATTAAATATTTGCTCATTACTCAATCCTTGTTGATCTTGACCGGCCCCGATTTTCTCAGCGAGCGCAAATGTTCGTCCGTTGATGGTAGGCGGCGTGTCGTTTAGATGCTCGAGCCTTTTCTCTAGGCTTTTCAAGACCCAGTTGCCAGCGCGTCGCACCCGTGGGGGAGCGGCAGGAATAGGAGAGGAAAATAACCGAGGCCTGCCTTTGCTAGACCAACTGCTCCAGCCTCTGCGAACCGAGGCTGGACAGGAAATTGTGGTCTGACCCTCATGGCACTCGGTTAAGCTAAAAACATGTAAATCTGGGTCAAGCAACGATTTACGTGGGGCTGGGGCGCTGGGGGCGGTTGGCCGATTTTTGGCCGCGCAGCGGACGGCATGAGGCCGACTGCCCCCAGCGCCCCAGCCCTCACCCCCACCGAGGTTGACCATGGTCTGAGCACGATTTTTTGGTACATGGCACGGCTCAGCCTTGTGCGCAACGCACCCTGATTCCATCCCAACCGCGAGTGCCATGATGGCCTGACCACGATTTTTGATTTCCCAAGGGGTTGACAGCCCGCTCTCCACTCGCTTTAGATTGCGCGCGCCGCTGACTAAGACCATAGGCGAATTGCAAGCTTATTTATAGCTTCACGATTACTATTCAACTGCTCAGCGTTTACTTTAACGCGCTTCCCTGCGACACTTAGAGTGCCAGCATCCATAGTCGCGAAGGGAGTGCCCCTTGCGAATGCGACTACTCCTGCCGTCTGAAAGTCCCGGATTTCGACAAAACCGTCTTGAATTCTGTTGATGGTGAAGTTTGATGGGTTGTCCGCGTGGATCGTGCTCAAGTCATTTTCAATGCCAGATAACACTGCGGAGTAGCTCTTCGGAGTGTTAATGTATTGTGTGAGACGGTTCTTCGCTACCAAGTGGATCTTGGGCAGGGGTAGGCGGGCGTCTTGCATTCTGATGTGAAAATTGTGTTGCGCATACACATCCGATGGTAACCTCAAACCGTAAAGAAGGCTCATCGCATTTTGAATTCCGCGACGGGAGGAATCGTCGGCTGTAACTGGCAGCACGAGTCGCTCACAAGTAGCGAGGGCGATCTGGGTGTACATCGAGAAGCTAGGGTTCATGTCGACGAAGCAGAAGTCGTAGTCATCGACACAAACTTCCAGAAAGTCACGGAGCCAACTTACTACACTTACCCAGCTGTTGGTGCCCGGGATTTGTGTGTTCGCCAGCGTTGAAACCGCGTTGGACTGAAGTTCCAGCAGAGGGTCACCTGCAAGGAGGCTTATGCTCTTTGGAATGGCTTTGTTGAAAGCCGAAGGCCTTGAGATATAGCCGCACGGCTGGATCGATGACTTGTCGAACGGCTTGGGCAGTCTAGACTGAAAATACCCTCCAATGGAACAACGGTCCGCCCTCCCATGGAGTTCAAGAAGGTTTCCACCGCCGTTGTTCTCCTGCCCTCCCAAGAGCAGTTCACTCAGGTTCGCCTGTGGGCATACATCAAGTACAAGAACACGCTTTGTTTGGTTCATCGAAGCAAATGCGCAAATCCCCTGAAAGGCGAGGCTCGTCTTGCCAGTACCGCCTTTATTATTCCAAAATCCAAGAATACGCATTGTTTACCTTCAAATGTAGCATTGATGCGCCGAATTGTAGAATGCCTACATTGACGTGTCAACACCTGCCGACACCGGTATGGCCAGTGGGTCATGCGGTTTTTCGTGGTAAGCGTTACTAGTCAGGGATGTGGGTGCTGGAGGTTGTTGCGCTGGATGCGCCCAGTCCCCGGCCCGATCGCCCTCTAGAAATCCTGAAATCGGGGTCAGGCCACGATTTTCTGCGATTTTCTGCTAGGAACCCGACGCCATCCGCGTAGCCGCAACCCATCCGAACGGAATCTTAGCGTATCGCTCATGCCTTGACAAGAAAAATTTTGCCCATCCAAGCACGAGCCTGAAGCCGAGCCCAAGCCCAAGTTGCCACCGCGCAACGTCCCCGCAAGCAGCCAACACGCCTGCACCCACCCCCAACGCCCCAAGCCCACCACCCCACCTGATACGCGAAAATCCACACATGAACCCAACCGAGCCCACACCCTCAACCCTACCCACCCCACCCACCCCACCCACCACAAACGCCACCCCCACCCCCACCACCGACCCCGACAGCCTCGCCGACTACGCCGAGCGCGCTTACCTCGAGTACGCGCTGAGCGTGGTCAAGGGGCGGGCGCTGCCGGATGTGTGCGATGGGCAAAAGCCGGTGCAGCGGCGCATTTTGTACGCCATGCAGCGCATGGGGCT
>JAGXSK010000353.1 GCA_018333845.1 Clostridia bacterium
TTGTATTCATTACCCTTGGTATGATGATGATGGTATCAGCTGGTGACCTTGTAACATTCTATGTAGGTCTAGAATTAATGACAATTACCTTTATAGTGCTTACTGCCTTTATAAAAAACAGGCCAACAAGTACAGAGGCAGGATTAAAATACTTGATACTAGGTGCCATGTCGTCTGGTATATTACTGTATGGTCTTAGTCTGCTTTATGGGGCGACAGGAACCGTTATTATTGAGGATATGGTAGCAGCAGCTGCAGCTAACGGTATACAACCTCTGTTAGTACTAGGTATGATCTTTACACTGTCTGGATTAGCCTTTAAAGTTTCTGCAGTGCCCTTTCATATGTGGTCACCAGATATTTACGAGGGTGCTCCAACGCCAATTACAGCTTTTCTGGCGGTAGCATCCAAGGCAGCTGCTTTTGCAGTACTAGTGAGGATTTTTGTAATTGCACTTCCTGACCTGGCAAATCTTTGGATAGTGGTGGTTACAGCTTTAGCTGTTCTTACCATGATTTTTGGTAATCTGGTAGCAATACCCCAGACTAATATTAAGAGAATGCTTGCTTACTCTAGTATTGCACAGGCCGGTTATATTTTGCTTGGCCTAGTTGCCTTTAGCGAGCTTGGTATAGCTGCATTATTGTTCTATTCAATGACCTATGTTTTTGCCAATATTGGAGCCTTTGCTGTGGTAGCAGCCTTTTATAACAAGACTGGTTCCTTTGAGATTAAAGATTATGCTGGCCTTGCCACCAGGTCTCCCTTGTTAGCGGCGGCCATGTTCATCTGTCTTATATCCCTTGCGGGATTGCCGCCTTTAGCAGGATTTGTAGGAAAGCTGCTTCTCTTTACTGCTATTATAGACGCAGGATATGTATGGCTGGCTTTCATAGGAATTGTCATGAGTATGGTTTCTGTTTATTACTACCTGATTGTAATAAAGGTTATGTATATAGGTAAGGCTGAGGAAAATGCAGAACCAGTCAGGGTATCGTCTGGATTAAAAACAGCTGTTATAATATGTATGGTTGTCAGCTTATTCTTGGGAATCTACTTTACCCCATTAATTGACCTAACTGTTCAAGCTGCAAATTCCCTATTTATTCAGTAAAGAAAAGCTTAAAACTAAAGTCCTGGGAGTGTTATAATGCTCTTAGGGCTTTTTCATTTAAAAATTATCTGGGGAGTGGAGCAGAAATGCTTAATCATGAAATAGGCAAAAGGGGTGAGCTGCTGGCCCAAAAGCACTTAAAGGAAGCAGGATATGAGATTATTACTGTTAATTATCGATGCAGATTAGGTGAAATAGATATTATTGCATCCAAGGACAATTACATAATATTTATTGAAGTGAAAACCAGAAGAAACAACAATTATGGCTTACCTTACGAAAGTGTTTCTACTGTAAAACAAAAGAGAATCCGAAAGGTTGCAGCATATTACTTAAAGGTTAACAATATTTTCCAAGGGGATTGTCGTTTTGATGTTGTATCCATTGAAAGAAACGGCATGGATTATATCTGCGAAATTATTCAGGATGCATTTTAAATAATTCAAGAATTTCTTCACATAATATCATTAAAAGCTTTTCACTTGGAGGTAATATATGTGCATAGAGATTCTCTTACAAAAACTGCAAAATTTAAACAGATCGGCATAAATACAGTTGGTTTTATGTTGACTGGGGCAGGAATATATTGGTTAACCAGATATGGTATCAAAAGGACCATAAATAATATTACCAGGACATTAATGACAGAACCCTATGAGAGAAATTTGATGGAACTGTATAGTGCAACTAAAAGGATAGGTTTTCAGAACGTAGTTGAGAACAATATGAGAACAGAAGAGGGTACTGTAATTAAGAGGCCTTTAGGCAGCCCCAGAAAATTTTTGCACTTTGATGAATTAATGTTTAACATGGTCCAATTGGACAAACATGCAACTGAGGGGAACGTGACCATAGACACCTCTGTAATCATTGGCCCAAAAGCCAAAAAACCTCTAAAGGTAAACATCCCAATACTTGTGGGGGCAATGGCAAATGGAACTGCCTTGGACAGCAAAGTGAAGGTTGCCATGGCCAGGGCTGCATCAGCAGCAGGGACTGCTACAAATACTGGGGAAGCCGGTATGCTTCCTGCTGAAAGAGAAGCTGCCAAGCTTTTAATACTGCAGCTGCCCAGGGCAAGCTGGGCAAGGGACAAAAAAACCCTTAGAAAAGCAGATATGATTGAAATTCAGATTGGTCAGGGTGCTTATGGTGGGATAGGACATGTTACCAAAGCAAAAGAACTGGATAATACTTCTCGCAGAATAATGGGGTTAAATAAGAACCAGGATGCTGTAATAAATGCTATAATGCCAGAGCTTAAAAATCAAGGCTCTCTAAAAGAATTAGTTGCTGAATTGAAGAAGATTACAGGTGGAGTGCCTGTAGGCTGCAAAATAGGTTGTGGTAAATATCTAGAAAGGGATCTGGATGTGGCTGTAATGTCTGATGTAGATTTTATAACCCTGGGTGGTGCTCAAGCTGGCAGCAGCGGCAGTCCTCCTATTCTGCAGGATGATTTCGGCTTGCCAACATTATATGCTTTATGTAGAGGTGTTAAATACCTTGAAAACAAAGACCTTAAAGGAAAAGTTAGCTTGATAATTTCAGGGGGATTATTTAACCCAGGACATTTTCTAAAAGCCATTGCCCTGGGAGCAGATGCTGTATGTATTGGTACCGCAGCATTATATGCAGTATCACACAATCAGGTGTTTAAGGCAATGCCCTTTGAACCACCAACCCAGGTGGTTTGGAACAATGGCCTATTTAAAAAACAGTTCAATATAAATGAGGGTGCTAAAAACCTTGAAAAGTTTTTGAAATCCTGCACCCTGGAAATGGAGGACGGCATTAAGGCTTTAGGCAAAACATCAATTAAAGAAGTCAATAAGCATGATTTAATGGCGCTTACGAGAGAGGTTGCTGAGATAACAGGTGCTGAACTTGCCTACTAAGAGTCTGAGTATTCCTTATAAATATTAGCATTATAATTAGCATAATTTAATTGAGGGGAAGTGAAATGGTGTATTATCTAGGCTTGGATTTGGGGGGAACAAAAATTGAAGCTGCAGTTGTTAATAAGAATGGAAGAATTTTAAGTACCAAACGGGTTTTAACTTTAGGTGAAGATGGTTCTGAAAAGGTCTTAAAAAGAATGTGCATGCTGGTAGATGAAGTTGTAAGTATGGCCCAGCTAAATCTGGATGATATTTCTGGAATAGGCATGGGAGTGCCTGGAGCAGTTGATCACTCAAAGGGACGCATTTATTTTCTTACCAATTTACCCGGGTGGAATGATTTTCCCATTAGAGACTTTTTTCAGTCCAAGTATAATATTCCAGTTACACTAAATAATGATGCAAATGCTGCAGCCTTGGCTGAGCATATTTTTGGGAGTGGGACAGGAGTCAGGCATATGATTTATCTTACTGTAAGTACTGGTATTGGTGGCGGTTTAATCGTTAATGGAAGTCTTCTCAATGGGGCCTGGGGGGCTGCCGGAGAAATAGGGCATATGATTCTGGATATAAATGGAGATGAATGCAATTGTGGAAATAAAGGTTGTTGGGAAACCATAAGCTCAGGCAGTGCCATTGCCAGGGGAGTTATAGAAAGAATTAAGGCAGGACAAAAGAGTATGGTTACAAAACTGGCTGCTCTTAATGATATCAGGGCGGAACATGTCTTCAAGGCCAGAGAAATGGGTGATATGGTTTCTACTGAAGTTACAGATCGGGCTATTGATTTTTTAGGTATTGGCATTGCAAACCTTGTAA
>JAGXSK010000354.1 GCA_018333845.1 Clostridia bacterium
GCATCGGCCAGGTATTCCCTGTTGCGGGAAACTGCCATCTGGGCAATTTTTGCAGCAATTGGTGCAAGAACTATGGTTAAGAGTCCAATAATCATAATAATGGGATTAGCCTTGCCTCCCCCGCTTCTATTTCCTCTATAGCCTCCGCCGCCAAAGAAAAAGGCCCTGCGCAATATGGCTGATAAATAGACCAGGGTTCCGGCAAGGACAACCACTAGAGTAGCAAACAAAATGTCGTAATTCTTTATATGGGCCATTTCATGGGCTATTACTCCCTCAAGCTCTTCCCTGTTAAGCATATTCAATAGTCCCCTGGTAACAGCTACAGCAGAATTGTCAGGGTTACGTCCTGTAGCAAAGGCATTAGGCACATCTGTTTCAATCACATAGGCTTTAGGAGTTGGAATTCCTGCTGCAATTGCCACACCCTCAATTGTGTGGTATAGATATGGTTCCCTTTCCCTGGAAACAGGTCGTGCATTGGCCATTTTCAAAAGAATTTTATCACTGTAATAATAGGAAAAAAAGCTTCCAATCAAGGTAAAAATAAAAGCCAGGGTGGTAAAAACATAAGCAGCTTGGGGATCAAGGCTGATAGCTGCTGCGTAAACCACAGCAACTATCAACAAAATAAAAAGGCCTAAAAATAATAATGTATTCCTCTTGTTTCTTTGTATTTGCTGATAAATACCCATATCACATTACCTTCCTGTTTTCTTAAGTTAACCAACAACAAACTATTAAAGGCTTAAAATTCAACTTTAACAGCCTGGCGAACTTGCTCATTTTCAACTTCAAAAAAGTCTGTTTCCTTAAAACCAAACATGCCGGCAAATATATTGGCTGGAAACTTTTGAATTGCAGTATTGTAATCCATAACAGAGTTGTTATATCTTTGTCTTGCATAGCTAACCTTGTTTTCTGTTCCAGCAAGCTCTTCCTGCAGCATTAAAAAGTTTTGAGATGCTTTAAGCTCAGGGTAATTCTCAGATACGGCAAAGAGGGTTTTTAAAGCTCCCGCCATCATGTTTTCAGCCTGGGCAGTTTCTTTTACTGAATCTGCATTTAAAAATGCAGTTCTAGCCTTTGTTACACTTTCTAGAACCTCCCTTTCATGTGCCATATATCCCTTTACTGTCTCCACAAGATTTGGTATAAGATCATACCTTCTTTGCAGCTGGGTTTCTATACCAGCCCAGGCATTTTTTACAGAATTCCTTAGTGTAATTAACCTGTTGTACATGAAAACCGCAATTAATATGAGGATACCTATTACTCCCAGTAGTATTTCCATGGTATGTCTGCAATAAGGCTATTTCCCTATTGCTGCCTCCCTTCAGTGCTTTTCATTATAGTATTATTGTTGCACTACAATTATTCTAACTTGTTTTATAAATAATGTAAATTATTTCACTAGTAATTATTACAGCTAAAGAGAATTTTTGAGAAGGAATCGAATTTATTAAGGCGAAAAGATTAGGCAACAAAACTTTGCCTGGAGGGGGGCGTATAAAATGCTGGTAAAGGAAATAATGACCCAAAATGTAATTACCATATCTCCTAGTACTAATATTTTTGAAGCATTGACATTGATTAGCCAACATCGTATAAGACATCTTCCCATTATCCATGATGATAAACTTGTAGGCATTGTGTCTGATCGGGATTTGCGAGATGTAAAACCTTCAACCCTTGAAAGTGAGAATATGGATTTCCTCAAAGCCATCAAAGTAGAGCAAATAATGAAAACCAATGTGATAACTGCTCATCCACTGGATTCCGTGGATGAAGCTGCCGCTCTACTCTATCGCAATCGAATTGGTTCCCTGCCTGTAATAAATGGGGGCAAAATCGTAGGTATTGTAACCCATAGTGACTTGATTAGAGCACTTGTCGAATTAATGGGAGTTGACACTCCAGGCTCTTTAATAGTTATTGAATTCTTGGATAGACCTGGAATCCTGGCTGATGTGGCTGAAATTATGAAGAAAATGGATATTAACATTAATAGTGTCTTCCTTAGAAAAGTAAAGGATAAGCCGGGTTTTTCCACCTTAACCATGCGGGTTGGTACAATGGTGCCAGATGGGATTATAAATGAAATTAGAAAGGTAGGCTTCAAAGTACTCTGGCCCTAAGACACAGGGACGGTTCTTCTGTCTTGTTTTACGGATTAGGGACATAGTCGGCTATAAAGTCAGACCTAAAACCAAGTGTCTCCTTACCTAGTCATGTGTCCTTTTACCATATTGGGAGGTGTATAAACATGCCAGGCGTTGGAAAATATATATATTCACAACAGCTATCCCAGTATAAGTTTGCTGAGGGGCATCCCTTTGACCCTCTTCGTTTAGAAATAACTACTGACCTTCTCAGACATATGCATGTGCTTTTTTCAGATGAAATCGTAGCACCATTGCCAGCTTCCTTTGAAACCCTTACCCTTGTCCATGATCCAGGTTACATTGAATTAGTACAAAATGCCAGTTTAAAAAATTTAACTATTGGCAAAAATCTTTCCTGTGGATTGGGGACAGATGATAACCCCATATTCTGCAACATGCACGAAGCAGCCAGCCTTACGGTAGGAGCTACTGTCAAGGCTGCTGAGCTTGTTCTGAAAAAACAGACCGACCATTCATTAAATATTAGCGGCGGATTGCATCATGCTAAGCAGAATCAAGCCTCTGGCTTCTGTATCTATAATGATATAGCTGTAGCAATTGCGTGGATAAGAAAAAAGTACAGGATTAGGGTAATGTATATTGATACTGACGCCCACCATGGTGATGGAGTACAGTGGTTTTTTTATAGTGACCCTAACGTATTAACTGTATCAATTCACGAAGCAGGCCGTTATCTTTTTCCTGGAACAGGCAATATTGATGAAATGGGTGTGGGTATGGGCAGGGGATACTGCTTAAATCTTCCATTAGAACCTTATACAAATGATTGTTCATATATGGAGTGCCTTGAAAAGTTATTAATTACAGCCGCTAAAAATTTTAGACCAGACATAATAGTTAGTCAGCATGGATGTGATATTCACTACCTGGACCCCTTGACACATATTTCTGTAACAAATAAAACCCTGTCCTATATACCACAACTTATTCATACACTAGCCCATGAATACGCCCAGGGAAAATGGGTTGCCCTTGGAGGTGGAGGTTATGACATATGGAATGTTGTTCCCAGAGCCTGGTCCCTGGTATGGGGAGAAGTTTCAAACAGAACTATTCCCAGGGAATTGCCCAGGACCTGGCTTGAAAAATGGGGCAGGATTAGCCCAGTAACCCTATTAAGGACATTATGCGACACATTCTGTTCCCATGAAGACCACCCTCATATAGAGGAGATTCGTGAAAAAAACATTGTGAACTTAAATCGTCTCATGGGATGCCTTCAAGGAGGTGGACACCATATCAAAGGTTTGCAGCTGCAAAAATAATAATGCTATTGTCAAAAAATTAATTGTGGAGACACCTGCCGCCAAAATTGTTGTGGAAGGCCCCGTGATGTCCGAATATATAAAGGAACTGGACCTGGAGCCCAGCTTAAAGTCTTTCAGGAATCATAGATTGCAAAAAACCGCACTTATGGAAATATCAGCCCTGCCAGAGGGGAGAGTCTTTATAGCCCGGCATGATAAGCTTATTGTAGGGTATGTAGCATTTCACAGGCCTGATGAGTACCAGCGTTGGAGCCATCCAGATTTAGCTAATGTTCTCCTGGAATTAGGGGGAATAGAAGTCAGCAATCATTGGCGTCAGTACAGACTTGCTTCGAAAATACTTGAGGCTGCCTTCTCCACAGACTATTTTGATGACAAAATCGTAATCTCTAACGAGTATTACTGGCACTGGGATCTGGAAGATACAAAACTTAAAATGTGGGAATATAGGAACTTGATGGAGAAGCTGCTGTGTTCCGTGGGTTTTGACACGTGGATAACTGATGAGCCTGAAATAGTATCTCACCCCGCCAACATGTTTTCAGTAAGAATAGGGAAAAAAGTTAATGAAGAAGCAATAGCACGTTTTAGAAACCTTTGTATACTAGGTTACCAGCCATTTAGGGACTCCCACTAGGGGAGTCTTTTACTATTCTTCCATTTACCTTTTAAAATCTTCGTATTATCTCAAATATACTACAGTAAGCCTCATTTCTCTTTCTTTTATTTTACAGCCAACGTAATATAGAATAAATATCTATTTTTATATCACTTGAGAGGGGAGGAGCATCCTTGGAAGAATTATTAAGAGAGGAAAGGCAATTTTATCCATCTTCTACTTTTGCAAAACAAGCAAACATACAGGATAATAGTATATACGAAACTGCTTCAAGGGATTTCACAGCATATTGGGAGAGGGAAGCAGAAAATCTCTGCTGGTTTAAAAAATGGAATAAGGCCCTGGAATGGGAACCACCCTTTGCCAAGTGGTTTATTAACGGGAAAATTAATGCAGCATATAACTGCCTTGACAGACATGCAGATGGCCTTCGAAAAAACAAACCAGCAATTATCTGGGAGGGTGAACCAGGAGAATCAAAAACTTTAACCTATGGTGATCTGACCAGAGAAGTAAAACTCTTTGCAAATGTTTTAAAGAACCAGGGCATACAAAAGGGAGATAGGGTTACCCTGTATATGCCCATGATACCTGAACTGACAATTGCAATGCTTGCCTGTGCTAGAATTGGCGCGGTACACAGCATAGTTTTTGGGGGTTTTAGCTCCCAGGCCCTACAGGAGCGCATTAATGACTGCAAATCTAAACTTGTCATTACAGCTGATGGCGGCTATAGGCGCGGGGGAATAATCCCGCTAAAGCATAGTGTAAATGCAGCTGTTGAAAACTGTCCATCTGTTGAGAAGGTTATAGTGGTTAGCCGTATAGGTGATAATGGTCTAGCGTCAATGCACCCAGGCAGGGATTTGTG